>CAZPFM010000018.1:0-12533 GCA_964585845.1 uncultured Bacteriovorax sp. | reverse complement strand
GTGGGTTGCACGGCCGCCACCAAAGTCATAACGCTTCATAACACCGGCGAAACCTTTACCCTTAGAGGATCCGGTAACGTCTACATAAGAAGCAACGGCGAAGTTATCAAGAGAAGCTTCTTTTCCAAGAGCATCTGCAGATACTTCGTCTACGCGAATTTCAGCGAATTTTGACAAGTTCTTGTCGACATTGGCTTTCTTGAGCTGGCCCTTCACTGGTGAAGTGATGAGGTTAGCTCGCTTCTCGTTGTAAGCAACTTGATAAGCAGTGTAGCCATCTTTTTCAGCTGTTTTAACTTGTGAGATAACGTTCGGAATGAGTTTTACGACAGTAACAGGAACGTGGTTCCCATTCTGATCGAAGATTCGAGTCATGCCAGCTTTTATTCCGTAAAAAGCAGACAGACTGACTGTTGCGTCTGACATTCGCCCTCCACAGCATCACCCTCTCTCAGGGATGCATTCATGGTTAATAATAAATATAGACTAAAAAAAAAGCGTTTAAGCTTTCTACTAGTATTTAATTTCTACGTCAACACCAGCAGAGAGATCGAGCTTCATAAGAGAGTCGACGGTCTGCTGAGTAGGTTCCACGATATCGATAAGGCGCTTGTGAGTTCTCATTTCGAACTGCTCACGAGACTTTTTATCGATGTGCGGAGAACGAAGAACTGTGTAACGATTGATTTCAGTAGGAAGAGGAACTGGACCCGCAACGCGAGCGCCGGTGTTCTTAGCAGTCTGAACAATTTCTTGAACTGATGCGTCAAGAATATTGTAGTCGTAAGCACGAAGCTTGATTCTCAGCTTATTGGTTTTCATGGAGTCTCCAAAAAAAAATTTATGGTCGAAATTAATGGGAGACCGGGCCTTTGTAAAGCTGAATCTTCAAATATTTGACATTTGCATCAAATACATGAGCAGAAGACTTCTCTAGCTCGGCCTAAACATGAGAAATTGTTCCCTTTTCGGACTGGGACCAGTGGGAGATGACTTGGAGGAAATCCGGGCCATAGTTTTCCCATTTCTTCTGGCCCACCCCGTGGACCATCAAAAAGTCCTCTCCATTACGGGGCTGGAGATGGCACATGTCCTGGAGGGTTTTATCACTGAAGACTAGATAAGGAGGGATTTTCTTTTCTTTCGCTATTTTGGTCCGAAGGGCCTTGAGGGAATGAAGCAGTCCTTCTTCCACCGGCCCGCTGGCAAAACTTTTTTTCTTCGCAGCTTTCTTAAAGGATACGAGTTCCTGCTTTCTTAAAAAAAGTTTGGATTTCCCGGTGAGAATCTCAAGAGACTTTTGAGTCAATCCCAAGCTTCGGTACTCCCAGGATTTAATGGTGATGAAGTTTTGATTCAAGAGTTGTCTTAAAAGAATATCCCAATGCTCTTTGGGTCTCTCGCTCCCTATCCCATAGACGGAAAGAGCTTCGTGTCTTCGCTCGAGGATCTTAGGATTCTTTCGTCCCATGATCACATCAATGATGTAACCAGCACCAAAAGTTTGTTGAGTGCGGTAGATCGTCGACATGATTTTCTGAGCATCCACAGTCGCATCCCACTGGACAGGAGGCTCTATGCAGGTGTCGCAGCTTCCGCAGTTAGCGGGAAGCTTTTCTCCGAAGTAAGAAAGAAGATAACTCCGGCGACAGTTAGCGGTCTCGCAAAGAGCGAGCATGCTATCGAGCTTATAACGGGCAATCTTTTTATATTGAGCATCGGCTTCCGTTGTCTCAAGCATCTGAGAGAGCTTCACTACGTCTTGAAGACCATAGATCATCCAGGCACTCGCGGGTTTTCCATCACGCCCGGCCCGTCCCGTTTCCTGATAATAACTCTCAATACTTTTTGGAAGATCGAGATGGGCTACAAAGCGAACATCGGGCCGATCGATTCCCATGCCGAAGGCTATCGTTGCCACCACGATGATTTTTTCTTCAGTGTTAAAGAGATGCTGGTTTTTCTGTCGGACTTCCTGGGGCAGACCCGCGTGATAGGGAACTGCTGGGTGACCGAGCTTTTTGAGGGCCTTGGCGACTCTCTCCACCTTATCCCGTGAAAGACAATACACGATTCCTGTATCGTCGCCATGGTGAAGTTTAATGAACGTATCTAACTGCTTCATCTCATCAGTTCGATCGGCAATGAGGTACTTGATATTGGGCCTATCAAAGGAAGAGATAAAAATCTTGGGGGTATTTAATTTAAGCTGAGTGCAGATATCGTCTCTTGTTTTCGAGTCTGCCGTCGCCGTGAGGGCCACTACCGGGACAAAGGGGAAAGCATCTTTAAGTTCGCCCAAACGAGTGTAGTCCGGTCGAAACTCATGACCCCACTGGGACACACAATGGGCTTCATCGATAGCTATGAGAGAGATCCGGATCTGATGGAAAAAATCCATGAGATTCGGAGAGAGAATTCCTTCCGGTGAGACATAGACGATTTTAACCTCACCGCTTAAGACACGCTTTTTAGCCGCTGATGCTTGCTGGTAGTTCAGTGAAGAATTTAAATAAACCGCAGGTACTCCCGATTCCGCGAGATTTGTGACCTGATCCTGCATAAGTGAGATGAGTGGGGAGATGACAATCGTCACCCCTTTTAAAAAAAGAGCAGGAACCTGGTAGCAAAGAGATTTTCCCCCACCGGTGGGCATGATGGCGAGGGTGTCTTTTCCGTCGAGGATGGAGTTAATGATTCCGTATTGCTCGAGCCGAAACTCCTCGTAGCCAAAGGTCTCTTTTAAGATACTGTAGAGTTTTTGATCCCGCATGCTTGAATGCTAACAACCGGGGAGGCAAAGAACTACTAACAAACATGAAAAACAGAACATTTCTCGATCAATTTTCTTTAATGAACCTCTGTCTAAAATTCATACAGTCTCTGTAAAACCTTTACTGGTACTTATCCAAAATTCAGAAATGGGTGAAACTCTCCGGAAGCCTTTATTCTAATGGAGATTGTCATGAAATTCCCTGCTCTGATCCTCGCTCTCACTGTTATTAGCTCAACCTCATTTGCTGCTGAAAAATGCAACCGGAAATGCACCTCCACTGGAGCTGCCGCTGCTGCTACCATGACCGCAGGATACACTGCTCTAAAGGGCTATATCAGTATCCGTGATATTGAAAAACGCTTCCTCGTAGATGTCTTTAAACCAGGACTTCGATTACCTGGTGACTATAACGTCAATAAGATCCGTCCGGGGGATAAGGTTCGCATCACATTCTCTGAGAGCAGCCATCTTAACACCCAGTATGCTAAGCTTGAGGCCATTGCTAAAAACCTCGATGAAGTCACTGAATACAAGGGCAATCTCACCCGGGCCCTCGAAGAAGCTAAGAATCCAAAAGTTTTTGGTTTCATTGCCAAAGAAGTTGATGCGGATGAAGTCCGGAATCTCACCATGGAACTTAACCGGGTCGAGCAGCTCCAGTCTGGTCTCAATAAACAAGTCAATCAGATCAAAAAGGCTGTAAATGTCCGCCACGCCGCCAAGACGATTATCCTGAAAAACACCAATGACAACGCTGTTGCCTATAAAATCCGGGAGCTTGTTGAATCCGGAAAGAGTGTCTACGGTGTGAAAAAGGTTCCAGGCTCAATCATGAGAAAGATGGCCCGTGCCCGGGGTGGATACATCCTCGCTGGAACGGCAGTTGCCATCGGTCTCATCACGGCCGAGGAAATCTATTCTGGAAGAATCGCCGTTAAGAGAGAAGAAGAACTTAAGAAATTTAACTAATCTGTCTGTCTGGCACCTGGAATCTCCAGGTGCCAATAATTTAGTCACCTGTCCACAGTCTACCTCCCCTATTGTTGATAAATCCTTAGAATTCATTAAAGGAAGCTGGCCCAATTCTTGAGAAGAGGGTCCCTATGATTAAATACTTTCTTATTGTCGCCACACTGCTGGTTAGTTCCTCTACGACTCATTTTAATGTGAGTCACCGAGCTCCAGCGGCTACCAAACGCCTTTCGACTCTTCAGGAATTAAAACTCCGCCAAGAAGCCCTCCTGGAACTCCTCGGACGTGTTCAGATGGAAGCGATCCTGAACCACCAGATGTCTCTTACGATTAAAAAATGTATCAATACCGCCAATAGATCCGCTGAATGTCTTCATACCCGGGCGGAGATCATTGAGCCGTTTAAGAAAGTCGTGAGAGATTCACGTATGTTTCTTCTCGGCGCCTACAGGGATCGGGTTTTCGGGGAACAGTATTTTAAACTCAACACTTCAATGAGTAACTTGAGCACCTACAAGGAAACTTCCTGGTCCAAGGCTACCGCTGCAGAAATCACGGCCGCCTCGGGTGTCATCAATAAATGGAAACGCGAAGCGAGTGAAGAAGCGGCCCGGATGAAAAACGTCGGCTCTAAAGGGGCCAAGCATGATCGCTTCGTTGCTCTTAAAGTTCGCCAGAAACGAGTGAATCTTCTAGATGCCTATAAAGAGATCCTCTCCCAGATCGTGATCCTCCAGCCCTTCTCAGGGACTTCGGTCACGACTCAGAATCTGACCTCGGCCCTGAATACGATTATTAGTCGTTCCACTAAAGAGCTCGAGTCGCTGAAGAAAGCGGCGAGGATCGCTGAGAACTGGATGGAAAATCCAGAATCCTGTGCCGAGACCGTAGACTACCAATTGTCTAACCCCATGGCCGCTGGTGGAATGGGAATCCCGACCTTTGCCGCTTGTATCAACACTCCTTCCTCACTTGCAAGTCTCATGGACTACAAAGGTATTGTGGATGGGATGGAACAGGAGAACCCTGCTTACAAACGAGTATTCAAATCCGTCCGCTCTGAAAGAAACGCGCGCTCTCTTGGGATCGGGGCCATGCTTCTTATCCCTACACTTGCCGTTTGTGTGCTAGCGCCTCCCCTTGTTGCCGTTCCAGTGGGAGCTGCGGCCGGAGGTCTTTCACTTCTCCAGTCGCAGGTTGAATACAATCGTGTAAAACGGCGGGAGATCAGCCGAGTGATTAATGAAAAAGGAACTGTGGATTGGGAAGCATTGAAGAGTGCCCGTCTCTCCCGAAATATCAGCGTCGTTCTACTCCCCTTCTTTGGAGGAGGAAGATATGTGGGCCCTTTTTTGAAAAACTCTTCTGCGGGTAAGTATCTTCTTGGAACAGCAAAACTTAAGCGAATGATCTTAAAGCGCTAGATGTAGATCCCGCGCTTTTGAAGAATGTCTTTTGCCTGGTTATGCGTGAGCTGCTCATAACGCTTAAACGTCAAAGAGAAGCTGGCGCGCCCTTGTGTCCGTGAACGAAGACTCGTCGAATACCCGAACATTTCCGCAAGAGGCACTTCCGCTTTGAGAACATCTTTTCCACTCTTGGGATCAATGCCGAGGATACGTCCGCGCTTGGCATTCACATCGGCAATCACATCTCCAGCGTAGTCATTCGGAGTAGTCACCTCGAGCGCCATGATTGGTTCCATCAAAACAAGCCCAGCCTTTTGACAAGCTTCCTTGAAGGCCATGGATGCTGCGATGGTGTAGGCCACATCAGAACTTTCAGCTTCGTTGTATTCCATGGATTCGATAGTCGCCTTCATTCCTATGAGTGGGAATCCGGCCATCGCTCCACCAGGAGCTGAATCAAGAACCCCGCGACGAGCGGCTTCGTAGATCTCTTCTGGGATGGTCTTATCTTTTTTCTTGAAATCCACCTTAAGCTCAAGGCTTCCTTCAAGAGGCTCGACTTTAACGGTTGCCTGGCCGAACTGAACCTTACCTGCGAGTTCACGGCGAAAGGTATTCTCACCAGTAGCAGTATTCGAGATAGATTCCCGGTAAGAAACCTGCGGGGATCCTTTGTTCACTCCCACTTTGAACTCACGCTCAAGGCGGTCAGTGATGATATCAAGGTGAAGCTCCCCCATCCCAAAGATCAGGAGCTGACCTGTTTCTTTGTTATTTCTGTAAGTAAAAGATGGGTCTTCAATTTTTAGGTAATCAAGGGTCTTTGTGAGTTTCTCTTCATCCGCCGAGGTCTTGGGCTCGATGGCAATGGAGATAACCGTCTCTGGAAATTCCATGAGATCAAAGATGATCGCTTTGTGTTCAGCGCAGAGGGTGTGACCGGTGGTGGTGAACTTTAACCCCGAGACAGCGACGATGTCTCCGGCCGAAGCGGTTTCAACTTCGGTTCTCTTATTTGCATGCATCTGGAGGATCTTATTAATGCGCTCTTTTTTCTTTTCCAGCGGATTATAGACCTGAGTGCCGGCCTTGAGCTCTCCAGAATAGATCCGGATATAAGTGATCTGCCCCACGAAAGGATCAGAGGAAATTTTAAAGGCTAGGGCAGAGAAGAGATCCTGGTCATCCGGCTTGCGCGTGATGATCTTATCCGGATCCTTGGCATCGTGACCCTTCACTTCTCCGATATCCAAAGGAGATGGAAGGTATTTAACGACAGCATCAAGAAGAGGCTGAACACCCTTATTCTTGAAAGCCGAGCCACAGAGAACAGGGATAAAAGAGTGATGGATCGTAGCCTTGCGGATAGCAGCTTCGATGGTCTCCGCAGAAATCTCTGCTCCACCTAAATACTCTTCAGCAAGCTTATCGTCATAGTCAGCAAGGTTCTCGATAAGCTCATCCCGGTAGAGTTTGGCCTCATCAAGTTCAGTTCCCTCGAGATCTGAGGTTTCATACTTCGCCCCTAGATCACTGGCCTGCCAGATCATCTTTTTCAGATGAATAACATCCATAAGCCCGATGAAGTTTTCTTCAGTTCCGATGGGAAGCTGAATGGCAGAAGCCTTCTTGCCAAGTTTTGTTTTGATTTCATCAATACAGTTGGCAAAATCAGCACCGACTCGGTCCATCTTATTCACAAAGGCAATTCTTGGGACTTTGTACTTATCGGCCTGGGCCCAGACGGTCTCTGACTGTGGCTCCACTCCTCCGACAGCATCGAAAACACCAACAGCGCCATCGAGAACGCGAAGTGATCGCTCAACTTCAATGGTGAAATCCACGTGTCCTGGAGTATCGATGATATTGATCGTTGCATCTTTCCAGAGACAGGTAGTAGCAGCTGAGGTGATGGTGATCCCACGCTCTTGCTCCTGAACCATCCAGTCCATGGTGGCCGTTCCTTCGTGAACTTCACCGATTTTATAGTTTTTACCGGTGTAGTAGAGGATTCGCTCTGTCGTTGTGGTTTTACCCGCATCGATGTGGGCCATGATGCCGATGTTTCGGACTTTTTGAATTTCAGTGGATTTCATAGGGAAAGACTATAAGTTATTGATTAAATAGGCAAAAAAAAAGGCTGTCCGGAGACAGCCTTTTTGATTTGTGATTCTAAAAGAATTACCACTTGAGGTGGGCGAAGGCCTTGTTGGCTTCGGCCATCTTGTAGACGTCCTCTCTCTTCTTCACAGCACCACCACGGTTGTTAGCGGCGTCGATGAGTTCATCGGCGAGCTTCTCAACCATAGTTTTGCCAGAGCGAGTTCGTGAATAGTCACGGAGCCAGCGAAGGGCAAGTGACTGCTTACGGTTCGGACGAACTTCAACAGGAACCTGGTAAGTAGCTCCACCGATACGGCGGGACTTAACTTCAACAGCAGGCTTGATGTTGTTCATGGCTTTCTTGAATACTTTGATACCTTCTTCGCCGGTTTTCTTCTCGATAAGATCGAGGGCACCGTAGAAGATCGTCTCAGCAGTAGACTTCTTCCCATCGTACATAAGTGTATTGATCACTTTTGTGATGAGAATGTCTCCGTACTTCGGATCAGGTAATACTTCTCTTTGTGGAGCTTGATGTTTACGACTCATAAGGACCTCTAATTATTTCTTAGGTTTTTTAGCACCGTAAAGTGAACGGCGCTTGCGGCGCTTTTCAACACCAGAGGCATCGAGAGCTCCACGAACAGTATGGTAACGAACACCTGGAAGATCCTTCACACGACCACCGCGAACGAGGACGATAGAGTGCTCTTGCAAGTTGTGACCTTCTCCACCGATGTAGGAGATGATCTCGTAACCACTTGTGAGTTTAACCTTACAAACTTTACGAAGGGCCGAATTTGGTTTCTTTGGAGTAGTCGTGTAAACACGGGTGCAAACACCACGACGCTGAGGGCATTTCTCAAGCGCCGGAGATTTTGTCTTCGATTTCTGCAAATCGCGACCTTTTCTCACCAATTGGTTAATAGTAGGCATACGTCAGATTCCTTACATGTTTTTAGTTAGACAGTGTTTCTAACAGAACGCACTGGCTAATTCAAGTTTATTGTTACTTCCTACAAATTCATGCTGAAAGGGTTTTCCTCAACAGCGACATCTGCTTGAAATTCCTTGTATCTAGGAATCCCAGTACCCGCTGGAATGAGTCGGCCCATAAGCACGTTTTCCTTCAGACCACGGAGCTCATCCTGTTTACCTTCAAGGGCCGCTTGGGTGAGGACCTTGGTGGTTTCCTGGAATGAGGCTGCAGAAAGGAAAGATTCGGTTGTAAGAGACGCTTTCGTGATCCCGAGGAGCAGAGCTTTAGAATCTGCTGGCTGGAGACTTTCGGCGTTCAGACGCTCGTTTTCTTCCGCGAATTCTGCCTTAGTAACAGAGTCTCCTTCAACGAAGACTGAGTCACCAGCGGCCGTGATTTCAACTTTCTTCAACATCTGGCTCACGATTACTTCAATGTGCTTATCATCGATTTTCACACCCTGAAGACGATAGACTTCCTGGATTTCGTCAGTGATGTAGCGAGCGACCGCTTTCTCACCGAGAACTCGAAGGATGTCGTGTGGGTTCGTCGGGCCATCCATGATTTGATCTCCTGGACGGACATAGTCACCCTCGTTAACGATCACATAGCGACCTTTTGGAATCGTGTAAACCACTGGCTCACTTCCATCCTCAGGCTTAATGATGATCTTTCGTGATCCTCGAACTTCCGGTCCATACTCGATGGTTCCGGCGATGTCCGCGATCTGAGAAGAGTTGGTCGGCTTTCTTGCTTCGAAAAGTTCAGCAACTCGTGGGAGACCCCCTGTGATGTCTTTCGTTTTCGTCGACTCACGTTGAACTTTTGCAATAACAAATCCACCGTCGATTTTATCTCCTGGATTCACTACGATGTTCGCACCAACAGGTAGTGTGTAGGAGGCAATACGTTTCGTACCTGGAACAACGATCGGAGTACCCGCTTCGTCGACCATTACGATTCTTGGTTGTTTAGAAAGATCTTCCTTCGCCTTGGCTTCTGTCACAACTCGGTGAGAGAGACCAGTCACGGAGTCAAGAACCTCAGTGTAGGTAGCACCTGGAACGAGGTCTTCGAACTTAACAGTACCAGAAACTTCCGACATGATCGGCATCGCGAACGGATCCCATTCGAGGATTCGATCACCGACAGAAATCTCGTCACCATCTTTGAAGAAGAGAGTCGCACCGTAGATCGCTGGGTAGCGCTCTTTTTCAGCTCCGACGTCGTTCTTAATGATGATTTCCCCGGTCTTGTTCATGATGACCATAGAGCCGTCATCACGGGCAACGGTTTTAACGTTTTCGAAGACGAGCTTACCAGCAGTCTTGGCTTCAGATTTGTTAACCTGAGCACCTGCAGTTGCGGTACCACCGATGTGGAAGGTACGCATGGTGAGCTGTGTTCCTGGCTCCCCGATGGACTGAGCGGCGATAATACCGACAGCTTCACCGATGGAGACGAGCTTACCGCGGGCAAGATCGCGTCCAAAACAAAGGGCACAGAAACCGTGCTTCTCGCGGCATGTAAGAACAGATCGAACTTTAATTTGGTCAATCTCTTCAGTCATGATGGAAGAAACATCTTTCTCAGTGAAGAGGTGGTTTCTTGGGAAGAGCGTATTCTGATCTTTCCCTTTCACGTCTTCAAGAGCAACTCGTCCGAGAACCCGTGAAGCCACGTGCTCGGCGATCTCACCAGACTCGATTCGAGAAGTGAGAACGATACCATCTTGTGAGTCACAGTCTGTCTGGCGGATGATTCCATCCTGGGCCACATCGACGAGACGACGAGTGAGGTATCCGGAGTTCGCTGTTTTAAGAGCGGTATCGGCGAGACCTTTACGGGCACCGTGTGAAGAAGCGAAGTACTGAAGAACGGTAAGACCTTCACGGAAGTTCGACGTGATCGGAGTCTCGATGATTTCCCCGGAAGGTTTTGCCATGAGACCTCTCATCCCGGCGAGCTGACGGATCTGAACGTTAGATCCTCGGGCTCCGGAATCGGCCATCATGAAGATAGCGTTAAACGAAGGAGCTTTCATCGTCTGCTTCCCATCTTCAGATGAGAAATCATCTTTTGAGAGACCTTCGATGAGAACTTTTGAGAGTTTTTCGTTGGTCTGGGCCCAAACGTCGACGATCTTGTTGTATCGCTCACCGTTTGTGATTGAACCTTCGTTGTACTCATTCGTGATCTTATCAACTTCTGCCTGGGCAGAGTTGATGATCGCTGGCTTCTCATTCGGGATCGTCATGTCTTTGATGTTGATCGAGATACCGGCTTTTGTCGCGTACTCGTAACCCATTTTCATGATCGAATCGGCGAACATCACGCACTCTTTCTCAGAGGACTTACGGTAAGCAAGGTCGATGAGTTTTGCGAGCTCTTTCTTGTTGAGGGTCTTGTTGATCGCCTCGTATCCAAGGGCCTTCGGAGTGATGTCGTAGATAAATGTACGGCCCACAGTCGACTCGATGAGTTTTCCATCGATTCGGATCTTGATAGGTGCCTGAAGGTGAAGGTTCCCAGTGTGGTAAGCAAACTGAGCCTCTTCTCTTGAAGAGAAGACCTTCCCCCATCCACGAGCAAACGGACGCTCGCGAGACATGTAGTACATACCAAGAACGATATCCTGAGAAGGAACGATGATCGGTGTACCATCTTTCGGAGAAAGAATGTTGTTCGTGGACATAACGAGTACACGAGCTTCAATCTGAGCTTCGATAGAGAGTGGAACGTGAACGGCCATTTGGTCACCGTCGAAGTCGGCGTTGAACGCTGTACATACGAGAGGGTGAAGCTGAATAGCCTTACCTTCGATAAGAACTGGTTCGAAGGCCTGGATCCCGAGACGGTGAAGAGTTGGAGCTCGGTTAAGAAGAACCGGATGCTCTTGAACTACGTCGTCGAGGATATCCCAAACTTCCTGCTTCTGCTGATCAACCATGCGTTTTGCAACTTTGATGGTTGTACAGTGACCTTTCTCAATAAGTTTGTTGTAGATGAATGGCTTGAAGAGCTCGAGGGCCATCATCTTCGGAAGACCACACTGGTGGAGCTTAAGGTAAGGACCAACCACGATAACGGATCGACCAGAGTAGTCCACACGCTTACCGAGGAGGTTCTGACGGAAACGACCCTGCTTCCCTTTGAGCATATCAGAGAGAGAGCGCAGAGGACGCTTGTTGGCACCGGTGAAAACTTTTCCACGGCGACCGTTATCAAAAAGGGCATCCACAGCTTCCTGGAGCATGCGCTTTTCGTTCCGGATGATGATCTCTGGAGCGTTAAGCTCTTTGAGACGCTTAAGACGGTTGTTTCTGTTAATCACACGACGGTAAAGATCGTTAAGATCTGAAGTCGCAAATCGACCAGCTTCAAGAGGAACGAGTGGACGAAGATCCGGTGGAAGAACCGGAATAACATCCATCATGAACCAGTCTGGCTTGTTCGGTGACTTAAGAAGGGATTCAACAACTTTAAGACGCTTGATGAGCTTTGCTTTCGCAAGATCTGTTGTGGCGTCACGGAGTCCACGACGGAGTTCCTTGTTGAGAATATCGATGTCGACCTTAGAGAGGAGGTCTTTAACAACTTCCCCACCCATACCGGCCTTGAACTCGACGTTCGCTGACTTGAGTTCGAAGTACTTCTGCTCAGAAAGGATCGCTCCTTCCATGAGTCCACCTTCAACGTCAGGGTTTGCAACCTGAGTCACGATGTAGGCTTCGTTATAAAGGATGCGCTCGAGGTCTTTCAGAGAAAGATCAAGGAGAGCTCCGATACGTGAAGGAAGTGAGCGAAGAAACCAGATGTGAGCAACTGGCGAAGCGAGCTCGATGTGGCCACAACGCTCACGTCGAACTTTTGAGAGAGTGACTTCAACGCCACACTTCTCACACACGACTCCACGGTGCTTCATCCGCTTGTACTTTCCACAGATACATTCGTAATCCTTGATAGGTCCGAAGATCTTGGCGCAGAAGAGACCGTCTCTTTCTGGCTTGAAGGTACGGTAGTTAATAGTCTCTGGCTTTTTTACTTCGCCGAAAGACCATTCACGGATCGTATCAGGGGAGGCCATCCGAATGGAGATGGCCTGGACACTGATAGGATCTTTTGGTTTATCGAAAAAATTTAATAAGTCTTTCATTGAGCCCGGCTCCTGTTCTTAAAATTAAAGGATCGTTTCGACGTTTGGTTCTTCCAGCTTCACATCCAGGGCAAGTGCCTGGAGCTCGCGGATAAGAACGTTAAACGACTCTGGTAAGCCTGGTTCGAGAACCTGCTC
>CAZPFM010000017.1:0-13063 GCA_964585845.1 uncultured Bacteriovorax sp. | reverse complement strand
GGGATGCCATGACCCTCTCAGGTGGTGAGTCCCAACGAATCCGTTTAGCGACCCAGATCGGTTCGGCCCTATCCGGCGTTCTTTATGTCTTAGATGAACCAAGCATCGGACTTCACCAGCGTGATAATGAAAAACTCATCCAGACTCTGGTGGAACTGCGGAATATCGGAAACACCGTTCTCGTAGTCGAACATGACGAAGACACCATGAGAACCGCTGACTATCTGATCGATATGGGTCCCTATGCCGGCGTTCATGGTGGTGAAATCGTCTCTGCCGGAACACCAGATGAGGTGATGAAGGATTCAAAGTCCATCACAGGAAAGTACCTTTCTGGAAAATTAAAAATTGAAGTTCCCAAAGAGCGCAGAAAGCTCACGAAGAATATCACGCTCAAAAAGGCCAACGAACATAATCTCAAAGATGTCTCTGTGTCTTTTCCGCTGGAAGGATTGACCTGTGTGACGGGAGTTTCCGGTTCGGGAAAATCCACTCTTATTCACAAAGTTCTGATTCCTGCGATAAAAAATTACCTCACCCGGGGAAGACGAGGATCCACCGCTAATTACCACTCCATCTCTGGTGTGGATCAGATCCAGTCCATCATTGAACTCGATCAGTCTCCGATCGGTCGAACTCCCCATTCCAATCCCGCAACCTACACCGGACTCTTTGATCCCATCCGGAATGTCTTTGCCATGACCAATGAAGCTAAGGTCCGTGGATATAAACCAGGTCGCTTCTCCTTTAACGTTAAGGGTGGGCGTTGCGAGACCTGTGAAGGAAATGGCGTCTTAAAGATTGAGATGCATTTTCTGCCTGACGTTTATGTGACCTGTTCTGAATGCAGGGGATCTCGCTATAACAATGAGACTCTTTCCATTCTCTATAGAGGAAAGAACATCGCTGACGTTCTCGCTATGACTATTGAAGAAGCCGAGGGTTTCTTTGAGAATCATCCTAAGATCAACCGCGCTCTCAAAGTCCTCAATGCCGTAGGCTTGGGCTACATTCGCCTAGGCCAATCATCGACGACTCTGTCTGGTGGAGAAGCCCAGCGGATGAAGCTTTCCCGTGAGCTCGCCAAGTCCACAAAAGGTAATACTCTCTACGTTCTGGATGAACCCACCACAGGTCTGCACTTTGAGGACATCAACATTCTCCTCAAGGCTCTTGGGAAACTCATCGAAAAAGGTCACTCTCTTCTGATCATTGAGCACAATCTTGATGTGATTAAGACAGCGGATTGGGTGATTGATTTAGGTCCTGAAGGCGGAAAGCATGGCGGAGAAATTATTGCGGAAGGTACTCCGGAAGCCGTTGCTAAGGTGAAGGGATCCTATACAGGAAAATACTTAAAGAAGATGTTGTAGATAAAAAAAAGGGCTTCCGAAAGGAAGCCCTTCTTTTATCTGAATATCCGATTAAGGATTAAGCAGCTTTCTGGAGGATAAGGAACGCGATACCGAAGCCGAAGAGAACGAGAGACTCGATAAGAGCAAGAGCAAGAATCATCGGAGTCTGAAGCTTTTCAGCAGCAGCTGGGTTACGAGCGATACCTTCAAGGGCAGCGTGAGCAGCTTTACCTTGAGCCATAGTTCCACCAACAATAGCAGCAGCGAAAACGACGTAAGCAGTAGTGTTGTCCATTTTTTTATCCTTTGTAATAAAAAATGCGATTTAGATTAGTGGTGGTGATCATCGTGGCCATGATCGTGACTCGTGACCGCCATACCAATATAAATCATTGTTAAAAGTGTGAATACGAAAGCTTGAAGGAAGCTCACGAAGATCCCCATCGCGTAGAACGGAATCGGCACGATGTAAGGGACAAGTTCGGAGAAGATCCCGAGGATCAAGTGGTCACCTTCCATGTTCCCGCGCAGACGAAGGGCGAGAGAAAGAGGACGAACCGTAAGGGAAATGATCTCGATCGGGAAGATAAGAAGAGCAAGTGCCGGAAGAGGTCCAGCGAAGTGCTTGAAGTAATTGATCACACCAACTGAACGAATCCCTACGAAGTTAAAGTAGAGGAACGTAAAGATACCCAACGCGAGAGTCGTGTTGAGGTTTGAGTTGGCGGAGATAAACCCAGGGATAATCCCCATGAGGTTATTGATAAGAATGAAGAAGAAAACGTAGATGATATAAGAGAGGTACTTCTTTGTGTTCTCTTCGCCCATCACAGTATTGGATGTGGAGTAGATGAACTGGCAAAGAGACTCGAGCATATTACGAGCAGAGATTCCGTTATCCGGAATGATCGCATTCTTTGCCCCAGCCACTTGCGCCCGGTAAACCATACCAAGACCAAGAAGAAGGAGACCACCAACGATCAGGGCCAGCGTATGCGCCGGAACATGGAGAGCGTGGGCTGCATTGGTAAAGAAGTTGTATCCGCTTGCAGCAGACGCAGTAGTCGTGAAGAGAACGCCTAATAGGGCCAGTCGTTTCATTATGAATTCCTAAAATTTTAGATAGTTGTTTTTAATAGATACAATTTGAATAATCAATTGAAAAAAGATCAGCAAAAAGAGTTTCGCCAGTAGATCTTTCATATAGATATAAATCAATGCCACTAAGCAAAAGAGTAAGAAAAGCTTCATAAAACTGAAGAAAAGTAGTTTACGCAACTGCTGGGAAGATTCCCCCTGACCAGTTGCGCTAAGTGTGGCTATTTTCACAATTTTAACCAGGAAGTAATGGTTGAAAACCAGGGTGATCAGAGCGCCAAAGAGGGCGAGGCTCTCCAGGGTGAGGCCCCCACCCATGATGAGAATGGGGAGAATATTCAGGGCCGAGAGGTAGAAGAACATATGCTTTTTCATTTCTTTCTCCACGAGATTTGGATCATTTTCACGAGCATCACCACCACCACCAGGATGAGGATCAATTGAGCGGTACCCTGAGAGATATAACCCGCCTTGACCACTTCTTGAAAGAAAAAGAAGACACCCAAAATGGTGGAGGGAAGCCCCAGGGCAAGGGCAAGTGCTTTCTGCCAGCTAGTCATTATCGTTTCCTGGCCACGCGCCGGTTGTAGAGGGATTTGAGTCTCTCTCGTAAGACCTCGGGATTGGGGTAGGTGGAGAGAAGAGAGTAATAGATGTTATAGGCTTCTTTGAGTTTCTCGTTAGATTCGTAAGCGTTGGCGATGAGGAACTTTACCTTCACCACCTGATCTTTGCGCTTTTCCCGCTTGAGGTATTCAAACCAGAACTTCACAGCTTCATCCCAGTTCTTATTATAGAATTCAACGAGACCCATTTCGTAGTAAGCGTCCACGTAATAGGGATTAGTTGGCTCATTGAGGATCTGAGAAAAGATCAGACGCGCCTTAGAGTATTCGCCTATCTCAAAATAGGACTCACCTGTTCGGAAAAAATAATAGTTATAATTTTTGAGCCGGGGTCTGAAGTTCATGAGCATCTCATAGGCCCGGATTGAGGCTCGATAATTCTTAGCGAAGCTAAAGTTAATATCAGCGATCTTCTCCAGGGACTTCACCTGCCAGAGAGGATCATCCACATTATCCACAATGAATTGGTAATACTTCAGCGCTTTAAGCTGCTGATCGAGATAAAGATAATAGATTTCAGCGAGCTGGTAGTTGATCTTAGTCTTAATCGTTTTCGATGGATTCTTAATGAGAATCCTCTCATAGAGATCCACCGCCCGGGCGTACTCTTGATTATCGACATATTTTTGAGCGGAGAGAATGTCCCGGTTTAGTCCTGAGGTGAAGTCACAAGAACTTAACCCCAGGAGTAAAACCGTAAGGACTAGACTATTGAACCGGATTTTCATTCTCAGAAGATTCGCCATCTGCTCCATCATCCTCTGATTCAGCAATTTTCTCAACAGCGACAACCTTTTCATCAGGCTTCACGTTAATGAGACGAACACCCTGAGTGTTTCGACCGAGTAAGGAGATACCAGAGATCTTCGTTCGGATGACCTGGCCCTTATCAGTGATGATCATGAGATCATCTCTGTCAGTTACTGGGAGGATCGCCATGATTTCACCGGTTTTCTCAGTGAGTTTCATCGCGAGAATCCCTTTACCACCTCGGGATTGCTTTCTGTATTCTTCGGCCGCCGAGCGCTTCCCGTATCCACGAGAAGTTACAGTGAGGATTTCAGAATTATCATCGATGAGTTCCATTCCGATAACAAATTCGTCATCTTCAAGGCTCATGCCTTTTACACCCTGGGAAACTCGTCCCTGAGCGCGGCAGTCGTCTTCATTGAATCGGATGGATTTACCACCGGAAGAAGCGAGGAGGACATCTTTTTTGCCATCAGAAATTCTGACTGCGAGGACCTCATCGCCATCGACGACTTTGATCGCCTTAAGACCATTCTGTCTCATGTTTTTATATTCGGAGAGCTCAGACTTTTTCACAATCCCTTGCTTCGTAGCAAAGATAATGAAGTGACCATCAGTCTCTTTTGGAGCCGTGATGATCTCTTTCACCTTCTCTCCGGCCGGAACATTGATGATGTTCACGATGTTTCGACCTTTGCTTGTGCGCTGACCTTCTGGGATTTGGTAAACCTTAATCGAGAAGACAGTTCCCTTATCGGTAAAGATCATGAGGTTATCATGAGTGTCAGCCGTGAAGATTGATGTGTAGAAGTCTTCATCAAGGTCGGCACCTTTCACACCTTTTCCTCCGCGCTTTTGAGCACGGTAAGTGTCTTTGGCCATACGCTTAAGGTAACCCTTCTGAGTGATGGTCACGATGACTTCTTCATTTTTGATCAAGTCTTCCATCTGAATTTCGTCGGCCTGAGCGATGATCTCAGTTCGGCGGGTGTCACCGTAGTTCTCACGGATCTCGATGAACTCAGTCCGGATGATATCCTTAATCTGCTCTTCAGAAGCGAGGATCCCTTCAAGGCGGGCGATCTCTTTCATGATGGCTTCGTAGTCGGCGATGATCTTATCGCGCTCAAGACCAGTGAGGCGCTGAAGACGCATGTCGAGGATCGCCTGGGCTTGGATCGTCGAGAGCGTGAAGCGATTCATCAACTGCTCTTTGGCTTGAGCAGGTCCTTCGGACTTTTTAATCATCTCAACGATTTCGTCGATATTTTCAACGGCTACTTTGAGACCTTCTAAGATGTGAGCTCGCTCACGAGCTTTTTTAAGTTCGTAAGTGGTTCTGCGGATAACAATTTCACGGCGATGCTCGATGAAACACTGAAGCTGCTCTTTAAGATCCATGACCTTCGGCTGACCATTAGAAATGGAAAGGAAGATGATCCCGAAAGAGACCTGCATCTGAGTTTGCTTATAGAGCCTGTTCAGGATGACCGCACCCTGTTCACCTTTTTTAATGTCGATAACAACGCGGATACCTTCACGGGAAGACTCATCTCGGATATCAGAGATCCCTTCGATGGCTTTATCCGTTACAAGCTCAGCGATTTTCTCAATGAGTTTTGCCTTGTTGACCTGGTAAGGAAGCTCAGAGATGACGATCATCTCTCGGTCATTTTTCTTAATTTCAATTTCAGCTTTCGCGCGGATCTGGATCACACCTTTTCCGGTGTGATAGGCTTGCTGAATCCCGGCCGTGCCGTGGATAGCACCTGCCGTCGGAAAGTCCGGACCAGGGATGATCTTAATAAGATCATGAACCGTGAGATCAGGGTTTTCGAGAAGGGCTTCAAGGCCATTGGTGATTTCAGTTAAGTTATGAGGAGGAATGTTGGTGGCCATCCCCACGGCGATCCCGGCAGAACCGTTGATAAGAAGGTTCGGAACCTTAGTCGGAAGAACCGTCGGCTCCTGGAGGGATCCGTCATAGTTATCCTGCCAATCGACAGTTTCTTTTTCGATATCACCAAGCATGTCGTTAGTGAGTTTCTGCATCCGGACTTCTGTGTATCGCATGGCCGCAGCGTTATCACCGTCGATGGATCCGAAGTTCCCCTGACCATCGATGATGGTGTATCTCATGGAGAAATCCTGAGCGAGACGAACCATAGCACCGTAAACAGCAGAGTCACCGTGCGGGTGATACTTACCGATAACATCCCCGACAACACGAGCGGACTTTAAGTACGGACGGTTGTGATAGTTATTGAGCATGTGCATGGCATAGAGAACTCGTCGGTGCACGGGCTTGAGTCCATCACGGACATCCGGAAGGGCTCGACCCACGATCACCGACATAGCGTAATCGAGGTAGCAGTTTCTCATCTCATCCTGAATCAGGAGGGGAGAAATGTTTCCGTGGTTGGCTTCAGAATTGTTATTTTCGTCGCTCATTTATGATCCTTAAAAAATTAAATATCGAGATTACGCACATTCAGAGCATTTGTTTCCACAAACTCTCTTCTTGGTTCTACCTGGTCACCCATAAGTACGGAGAAAACCTGATCAGCATCAATGGTGTCTTCGATTTTTACCTGTAAAAGTGTCCGGTGTTCTGGATTCATCGTTGTTTCCCAAAGCTGTTCCGGGTTCATCTCGCCCAGACCCTTATAGCGCTGGATGTAAGCACCCTGTCGCCCTTCCTGAGAAATGTAGCTGGCAAATTCGCCGAGGCCCTTGTGCTTGTGGGTGTGGCCCTGGATTTTAAGAACGAATTCTGAATCGAGGTAGCGCTTCAACCCATCGTACTGGTTCATGAGGTCAGCGAACTCGCTAGATTCAGCGAAGCTGATACCGATCTTGAAATTCTTCGTTTTAAGAGAAGTCGTGAGTTGAATACGAAGTTGGAAACCTAAGTTTTTCACATCTTCTTCAACAGTGAGCTTATATTTTTTCAGATTCACATGGCTTTCATCCATGAGCTTGTGCGTGATCATCTCTGCAAAACTTTGAAGCTTCGCCTTATCCTTCATGATGTCAGCAGTGAGGGTTCCGTCCTGAACGATGGTTCTTAAGAAATGAGCATCATAATGGCGGTCATAGGAATCGAGAGTGTCGAAATAATTTCTATACTTATTCACAAGACTCTTAACGGTATCAAGTTCGATGGAATTCCCATCCACATTCACTTCAACATCCGAAAGCGTACTAGAAACAAGATAATCCTCTAGCTGGTCATGGTCTTTAAGATAGCGCTCATTTTTTCCTTTCTTGTATTTGAAGAGAGGTGGCTGAGCGATGTAGAGGTGCCCACGTTCCACAATCTCCGGGAACTGGCGGTAGAAAAGAGTGAGTAATAGGGTTCGAATGTGAGATCCATCCACGTCCGCATCCGTCATGATAACGATTTTGTAATAACGGAGTTTAGAAATATCGAAAGAATCTTTTCCGATACTCGTTCCGATCGCCTGGACGAGCATCTTAATCTCATCATTTCCGAGCATCTTATCGTAGCGAGCTTTTTCGACGTTAAGGATTTTTCCTTTAAGAGGAAGAACCGCTTGAGTCCGACGGTCACGACCCTGTTTAGCTGATCCACCCGCAGAGTCACCCTCAACGATGTAGATTTCACAGAGTTCAGGATTCTTTTCCTGACAGTCAGCCATCTTCCCTGGAAGGCCAGAAAAATCGAGAGCGGTCTTACGACGAGTAAGTTCTCGCGCTTTACGGGCAGCTTCACGAGCAGCGGCAGCATCGGTGGACTTTTTAATGATGGTCTTACCGACGTTTGGATTTTCTTCGAGATAAATTTTAAATCTGTCACCCACAAGTGAGTTCACGATCCCTTCCACTTCAGAGTTACCGAGCTTGGATTTGGTCTGACCCTCGAACTGTGGATTGGTGAGTTTTACGGATACAATAGCCGTGAGGCCTTCGCGCATATCATCACCAGTGAGATTGATTTTGATATTCTTAAGAAGGTTATTATCTTTGGCGTAGTTATTCAAAACACGTGTGAGAGCAGTTTTAAAGCCAGAAACATGTACACCACCTTCCGGGGTGTTAATGTTGTTGGCGTAAGAGGTCATGGTTTCGGAATAACCATCTGTCCACTGCATGGCCACTTCCACTTCGTAATTATCCCGAGACTGGAAGAAATAAATGGGCTCTTTGTGGATAGGGGTCTTAGCACGGTTGAGGTAAACAGCGAATTCTGCAAGTCCACCCTCATAGTGAAAAGTCTCTTCTTTATCAGTTCTCTCATCAGAGAGAGAAATCTTAAGGCCCTTATTCAGGAAAGCCATCTCACGAAAACGGTTAGCGAGAGTTTCGTAACTGTATTCAGTTATTTCAAAGATTTCGTTATCAGATTTAAAAGTGACTGTCGTCCCAGTATCCTTTAGATCACATTCACCGATGACCTTGAGAGGCTCTTTAGCAGCACCGTGATTAAATTCAAGCTTATGAACTTTTCCGTGCTTTTTAATTTCGATCTTTACCCATTTTGAGAGAGCGTTCACAACGGAAGCGCCCACTCCATGAAGACCACCAGAAACCTTATAAGCTCCGCCTTCTTCGTTAAACTTTCCACCAGCGTGGAGTTTTGTATAAACGATTTCAGCAGCAGAAATTTTTTCTGTCGGGTGAATATCGGTAGGGATTCCTCGCCCATTGTCTTGAACAGAAAGAGAATTATCCACATGGATGATCACTTTAATTTCTGTACAGTAGCCGGCGAGGGCTTCATCAACAGCGTTGTCCACAATTTCATACACGCAGTGGTGAAATCCGCGAAAACCGGTGTCTCCGATATACATACCAGGACGTTTCCTGACGGCTTCGAGACCTTCTAGGATTTTAATCTGGTTGGCGTTGTACTCTGTGTTGACTTTGGAAATAGAATCAGGAGTTTGATTCATTCGAGAGGCTCCTATCCGGGGCTTTTGAGCATTCCGTGTTCAATGGTAAATTTCTTGGAATTAGGTATTAATTCCAACTCTTTCCCGAAGTTTTCATTGGCGGTCGTGATCAAAACCTGGAATTTTTTGGTTTCCAGGTACTCAATCAAGTTTTTCCATCTTTGGCTGTCTAACTCGCCAGAAACGTCGTCAATAAGTACTAAGGGATAAGAGCTAAATTTATACCTAAAAAGCTCAATATAGGCAAATATCAAGCTCAGGAACGCCATTTTCTGCTGACCCAAAGAACAGAACTCAAACGCATTGAGTCCATCAAAACTGAAGATGAAGTCATCTCGGTGAATTCCCACCTGAGTCATTTCTGTTTTTATGTCAGTGATTTCTTGATGACGGTAAAAGTCATAAATCTTTTGAGCATTCCAGAAGGAAAACTGACTTTCCAGATCCATTTGAAGCGTATGTTCTTCAGCAAAAATCGCTTTAAAAGTTTTTGTTATAAATTGATTTAATTGTTCTAAAAAATCGATCCTTTTTTGAGTCAGAAGAGCCGAGTATTCAGCGATCTGTTGATCGATGGCCCGCAGCTGAAGGGAGGTGTTTTTTCCTCCTATGCCGAGAACTGAATTTCGAAAGCGCAGGGACTTCTGAAATTTCCCCAGGACCTGTTTGTACTCCCGGTCGAGTAGACCGATATGGGTGTCCATCCACTGCCGGCGAAAAGAGGCAGAGGTATGAAAAGAGTACGAATCAAAGGGATTAATAAAGATCGATGTTCCCGGAGTCTTGGTCTTCACCGCTTCGTTATTAAAAAAGCGCTCTTCTGCCTCATCCGAAGCCCTGAGGGAGTAGGCGATTTTTTCATCATTATTGGCAAAAACGGATTGAAGTATAAACTGGGCTTCTCCACCTTCGATGTTAATCATTTGTGAAAAACCGGTATTTTTACGAAAAGATTTTCGATTGGTCAGAAGATGAATGGCTTCCAGGAGATTGGTTTTACCGTTTCCATTTTTGCCGAAGATACAATTGATTCCCGGGACGAAATCGTAGACGACTGAATTGAGGTTTCTGAAGTTCTGCGGCTGAAGCCGTAGAATTTTCCAATCACTCATTTAAGCCTAGAGTTTAAGGGGCATGATGATCCCGAGAAATTCCGGCAAATCATCAGCTTTAATCACAACTGGGCTGAGTTCATTGTTAAATTCAAAGGTCACGTCTGTCTCATTCAACACAGAGAGATTCTCAATGAGGTATTTGGCGTTAAAGCCAATTTCAGTGGGCTTACCGTCGAAGCTGATAGGAAGAGTTTCAATCGCCTGACCCAGGGCCGGATGATTGGTAGAAACGATGAGCTCGTTGGGTTGAATATTGAGCTTCACCCCATTTGTTTTTTCATTAGAGAGGATTTTGATTCGTTTAACAGCGTTTAAAATCGCATTACGATCGATCATGAACTTGTGAGCTGTCTTTGAAGGAATGACGGTCTGATACTTCGGGTACTCACGGGCAATAAGACGAATCGAAAGATAATACTCATTCATGGCATTAACAAACATGAATGAATCATCCAGAGAGATTGAAACTTCATCTTCAGGATAAGTGTCTGCGATTTTTTTAAGTTCTGTAATTCCTTTACGTGGAACGATTACACCGTCAGCCAGGAATTTGTTATCACCGATAAACTCATTGGTATCGAGGAGGGCCAGTCGGTGTCCGTCGATAGCCACGGAACGAAGCTTTCCGTCAGTTAACTGGAGATAAATACCATTAAGGTACAATCGTGTCTCATCAGTTGAAATGGCATGAGAAGTTTTATTGATGATGTGAGAAATCTGTTTTGTTTTTAAACGGAATTCAGAACTCTGGTTCTGGAAACTCAGCTGTGGGAATTCCTCAGCGCTGGTGATTAAAAGTGAATAATTGATGTTTTTACAAGAGAGTTTTAAAAGGCTCGTGTCTTCAACATTAAGAACAACATCATCATTGGGAAGTTCTCTTAGGATCTCAGCAATGTTTTTGCTATTGATGCAAAAGCTACCTTCCGTTTCAACTTGAGCTTTCAGAAGGATCTTAGCTGAGACTTCCAGATCGGTTGCGATGATTTCTAACTGTCCCTGGGAAGCTTTGAGTAAGCAATTAGTAAGAATTGGCCGTGAGTTTTTCTTATCAACGACTGATAGTACCTTATTAATAGCATCTCGTAGGATCTGGGATGGGATAGTCAGTTTCATGAAAATTCCTTAAGTGAATGGAAAAGGTTTTAGCGTTTACCAGTCACTTAATCAAGCTGACCTAAAAGGGTTTTTTCCCTCTCTATATTATAATATTTAATTCTTTATTTATTATAGGCCGGACAATGTTGATGGATCTGGTGGTGATGAATAAAACTAAGGACTTAACCTTAATTTAGCCTCAAGATTTCCACTCATCGAATCAATTTAGGATTTTCTTAATTCGTATATCTGCGTCTTCAGTTTGAATTAAGGTTAGAAATCCACCTGAATAATATTCTTTTTCACAAATGCAATGAGTTATCTAAATGATTTCACTTTTGCACTCCGGAAATGTGATGAATACTTCACAAATTCTTCCACATTGTGGAGGGAAGGGATGTGTATCCACACTATTCCACATTCACATTTGTGGATTTGTGAAGGGGTTAAAAAAAAGGCCGCATAAAGCAGCCTTTTATTCACAAAATGTGATTCGTTTAGAGTTGTTTTTCGATGTCTAAAACTTGCTGGGCCAGAAGGGATTCAACTTTGATCCGATCCTTGATGGAGTTCACCGCGTGCAGAACAGTGGAGTGATCTCGGCCCGAGAAGTACTGACCATTTTCTTTAAGTGTCGGCTTAATGAGTTTATTGATGAGGAACATGGCCACGTGACGAGGAAGAGCGACTTCCTTTGTCTTCACCTTCCCACGCAGATCCCCCAGAGGAATCTTGTAATAGTTTGAGACCGTTTTAGTAATACTCTCGATAGTGAGATTCTTTTGGTTCTCGAGTTCTTCAGAAAGCTTCAGGTGCTCTTTAGCGACCTCAAGATCAATATCAACCTTGAGGATAGAAGTGACAGCTCCCAGCTTAATGAGACAGCCTTCGAGTTCGCGGATATTGCTCTTCACACATTTAGCGATGAGGTTCACGACTTCGTCGGAAAGATAAATATCTTTTTCAACGGCTTTCTTTTTCAGGATAGCAATTCTTGTTTCAAGATCCGGCTGTTGAATCTCAACTGGCAAAGCGGAAGAGAGTCGGGTGCGGATTCTTTCCTCGATCCCATCAATTTCTTTTGGCTGCTTATCAGAAGTGAAGACAAGCTGCTTTCCTCGCTCCATGAGTTCATTGAAGATATGAAAAAACTCGTTCTGAGTTCCGGATCGATTTTTAAGTTCATGGATATCGTCGATGATGAGGATATCAGTTTGTTCAGTGTATTTGCGGCGGAACTCGAAGAGTTTGTTCCCCTGCATGCAATCCACCATCTCACCCATAAAGCGATTAGCAGAGGTCATACAAATCCTGGTCGTCGGCGCGTTTGCCTGAACCTGATTAGCAATGGCGTGGATAAGATGAGTTTTTCCTAAACCGGAGTTTCCATAAATGTAGAGGGCCGGATAGGTCTTACCTGGATCTTTAGCGACGGCCAGAGAAAGAGCGTGAGCGATATTATTGGATGGACCGATAATAAAGTTCTCAAAAGTCTTATGGGTGTCGACCTGGTAATTCGGAGAAGTCGTGAGGTGTTCAATCACCTGCGAATCCACGGCCTTCATGAGATCGTCATTAGTAGGCTTAAGTTCCTCAATGAAAAACGATGCTGACTTTGCTGCTGAATCAGTTTTCTTTGCAGGAGTTTTCATCGACTGAAGGACACCGTCTTGATTGGTGCTCAGGCTTCCCGCCGCTACCAGAACCTGGAATTCGAGTTCATACTCACTGCCGAGAATCTGGCTAAGAGCCTCTTTGATTGTTTCAACGTAATGAGACTCGATCATTTTTTTAATAAACGAAGTTGTGACCACGAATTCAACAGTCTTTTCATTGATCGCAGAGACTGTCAGGGTGTTAGCGAAATAGGCGTTGAACTTA
The DNA here is from genome assembly GCA_964585845.1 of uncultured Bacteriovorax sp. Classification (GTDB taxonomy): domain Bacteria; phylum Bdellovibrionota; class Bacteriovoracia; order Bacteriovoracales; family Bacteriovoracaceae; genus Peredibacter. Next base: position 224 of record CAZPFM010000017.1, on the reverse strand, counting down.
TTTAAGTTCACGAGGCTTCGGAGATGATCCAGGAGTTCATCGGTGATGGTTTTGAGTTCCTCACAGGAAAACTCTGGTGTAATCGTCGAGGAAACGAATGATTTGGCTTCTGTTCTCTTCTTTTCCGACTTTTCCACAATTTGTGGAAAACTAGGGGATTGGGAGCTCTTTACGCGATGTGCTGCTTTAGTTTCGCTTAAGGAGTCCAATTTGAGAAAGTGATT
>CAZPFM010000016.1:0-13360 GCA_964585845.1 uncultured Bacteriovorax sp. | reverse complement strand
CTTCTTTTAAAGATTTAGAAGTCCAATTAGGAATGGAGCCAGGTGAGAGTAACTGTATTAAAAAACAGCGCACCAATTGATTCGGTCTTAATCGAGACACCGGATCCACAGGAGCGCTACGAGATTTTTGTAGGCCGAGCTGATGACTGTCACGTCATCATCCGGGATCCTTTGATCTCAAGGCACCACCTCGTCCTGAAAAATGTTGATGGAAACTGGGTCTGTAAAAAAGAAACTGACCTGGGTGTCGTCAGTGTTAATGGTATCGTTGGGGACACTCTTCCCGTGAGAGACGGGGATGAGATCAAGTGTGGCGTCTACTCCCTCCTTGTGGCAGAACTTCCCACCACTTCGCATGTCTCCCCTGAGCCTGAGCCGGTCATGGCACAGCCCCTTGAAACATCACCCTTAGACGAAGAGGCTCTTCTTCAACCTGAGAGTCAAGCCCTTGATGATGAATTCGCGGATCCTCTTTCACCAGATGAGAATGCTCTTTTGTCACAGGATGAGAGTCTTAGCGAAGAACCTGCTGGTGAATTCGGAGAATCCCCGGCTTCTGAACTAGGCCAGGAGCTTGGCTCTGAGTACGGTGAAAACAGCGATAATCTCAATAATGATTCCGGCTTTGGAGAATCGGATGACCTTTCATCCGGATTCGGTGAAGAGGTTGACGGCTTTGCCGCTGAAGATAGTGGCTTTGGTTCTGAAATGGATGAAAGCACCCGGGTCGACCGAAGCTTTCTCTCTTATGCCCTCACTCTCTTTGGGGAACACGCTCCCTATGATCGCTATCAGCTTACTGAAGCCGAAACCTTTGTTGGCCGTGATTCTAAGAAGTGTCAGATCATCCTTAATGACCCGGAAGTTTCCACTGTTCATGCCGTTATCCGCAAAAATGGTGGAGAGATCATCTTAGAAGATCTCAATTCCTCCAATGGAACCATCTTAAACGGTGAGAGAATCAACCGATCCCAACTCTCTCCGGGAGATGAGTTCGTCATCGGCGGAACAAGCTTCACTCTGGAAGTTCGCTCAGAACTTCTCGATGCCGAAGCCGAGCGCCTGATGCCGGTGGAATCTAATCAGGTCATAGAAACCGAAGAGATTGAAGAAGAAGAAATGTCTCTCGATGATGCGGTCAATTTTGACGACTCAGCACCACCAGAGAAATCCATCATTAAAAGAATCTGGAAGAATCCAGAGCAGCGGAAGAAGGCGATCTACGTGCTGGTGGGTCTCACCCTCGCCTTTGTTCTTTTCTATGAAGAAGAGCCGGAGCAGATTAAACCTAAATCTGCACCAAAGGTGACTAAAACGGCTGAGCCGCAAATCCAGCTCTCAAAGGAACTTGAAAGCAAACGGAACATCGCCTATGAGCTTGGTTTTGATTATTTCAACCAACGAAAATACAACGAAGCCCTTCAGCAGTTTCAGATCGTTAACCAGATCGATCCAAATTATAAAGAGATCCAATCCTTCCTGGAGCAAACGAAGGAAAGTCTTAAGCGTATAGCTGAGATGGAAGCTGAGAAGAGGGCGGCTGAAGAACGGATTAAAACCAAAAAAATTATTGATGAGCTTCTTGTGAAGGCACGGGAAGCAGTGAAAGAGCGCCAGGTGACTTTGGCAGAAAATTACTTCGGTCAGATCACGGAAAAAGATCCGGAAAATATCGAGGTCCAGCAGCTCAAGATGGAACTTGAGGCCTGGCAGAAAGAAGAAGAAAGAAAGAAGATTGAAGCAGCGGCGAAGGCGGCCAAAAGAAAGGCCATGGTCGATGCCCTTGCTCCTGGTAAAACGCTCTACCTTAAAAAAGAATGGTACAGGTCCATCTTAAAACTCGAAGATTTCTTACGCAAAAAGGGAATGGATGAGGATCTCATTAAAGAAGCCAGCGAGATGCTCAGTGATGCTAAAAATCAGCTCAACTCCGAACTCGGTCCGGTTCTCGGTCGGGCGCGTTCTCTAAAAGAGGGTCAGGATCTCAAGGCTGCCTATGAGGCCTATCAGGAAGTTCTTAAACTTGAACCTACCAATGCGGAAGCCTTAAACGAAATTGATGAGATTAAAACTCAGCTCGACGGTCGCTCAAAACGTATTTATCGGGAGGCGATCATCTCCGAATCTTTGAGTCTCTTTAATGATGCCAAAGAGAAGTTCCAGGAGGTCCAGCAGATCTCCCCGACAGACAGCGAGTACTACCGGAAAGCCTCTGATAAACTTAAAAACTACCTGGAATAAATATGCGACTTAAATCTTACGCCGCTCACACTCACCAAGGCCCATATCTTCAGATCAACGAAGACGGCTATGATTTTGACTTTGAAAATGAGCTCTATGTTATCTTCGATGGCTTCGGGGGCTCCGGCATCGGAGACAGGGCAGTAGAGAAGCTTAAGCAGGACATTAAATTCTTCTACAGTAAGATAGCCAGTGATCCGAATGCGACCATGCCTCTTTATTACAATCCAAGAAGTCTTCTCGAGGGAAATGCCCTCACCAATGCTCTTCTGAGTGCTCATCAGAATCTTCTGAAGGCCAATCAGGAAAAACCACTCGCTCAGAAGGCGGGCGCCAGTGTGATCGCCCTCGTTAAATCGGAAAATATCCTCATCCTCGCTGGAGTCGGCAACTGTGTGGCCTACCATTTCCGGGAGGGGAAACTTAAAAAGCTCTTTATCGAAGACTCCTTCCACTCCCTTTCCAAGGAATCGGCCCAGCAGAAGTTCTATAATTCTCCTCTGAATGCACTCGGAATGTACCCGGAACTTGGTCCGACGATGAAGGAAGTCCGACTCGCGGCCGGAGACAAGATCGTCTTGCTCACTGACGGTGTCTACGGGCCTCTCAGAGAGGAGGAAATCCTCTATGCCCTCAATAAGTCTGCTCCCGATGCCCAGGAGAGAATCAATAGCTTACTAAAACTCTCGAACGATAGGGGCAATCTGGATAACCAAACGGCGATGATCCTCGAATATTAGGTTTTTAGTTCCCAGATAGTTTCCCGGGATTCTATAATTTCTATAGATTAAGGGAGATTTCCAGGAATGCAGCACAAAGTACTTTTGGCCGACGACAGCCTTACGATTCAAAAAGTCATCAGGATTACGCTGAGCCAACAACCGTACGACATCGTTGATTGTTCAACAGAAGAAGAACTCTTCTCAAAGCTCACTCAAAAAGCCACGAATTGTTTTCCTCGACTTCAATCTCTCGGATACCCACACTGGTTACGAACTCACTTCACGCATCCGTGAACTAAGTCCCTCCACCAAAGTGCTTCTTCTTCTTGGAACCTTTGACACGATTGATGATGCTGCCTTTGAAAAATGCGGAGCCTCTGAAAAAATCGTGAAGCCTTTTGATTCCAATAAATTTATCGCCATCTGTAAGCGTCTGGTTGAAGAAGGTGATGAAGAAACTGACGAAGAAGAGACTCTTGAAGACGAAAGCTCTGAGACTGAAGAATTCTCTTCTTCAGATGAAGACAGCCAGTGGACGATGAATGTTCCCCTGAAAGAGAAATCTTCAGAGAAGCAGGATATGTCCTTAGATGGCTCGATCCCGAATCTTAATCCTCTTCAAACGGAGATCTCTTCCTGGGGTATGAGCATCCCGGGAGTTATTGATTCTTCGGACTCTTCAGCTTCCGGCATGGAACTTCCTCCCGTGATCAGCGAAGAGAAACGAGCAGCGGACGCAAGACCTAAGCTCCCGAGCTCTGAAGATCTCGATTATCCTTCACTGGAAGAAGAAGCTCCGACCCCCAAATCAAATCTTATTTCCATCGATAGTTTCCGTTCCGAAGGCGATACCCAGGAATATGAACTCGAAGGAAACTTCATCCCTGATGAGAGTGACGTGAAAAACATCGAGGATCAGATTAAGGATGAAGTTGAAGGTGATCTCTGGAAAGCGGATGAATTCATCGACGCTAAGTCAGAGATGGAAGAAAATATTGAGCGAGGACAGACCTTCACTCCTGATCCAGAAGAAGTTTCTCAGAAATTCGATGATTCTTTCCTTTCTCCGATTGAAGATGAGGAGTCGATTGAGTGGACCGAAAACACAGAAACCAAGTCAGAAAGTAAAAATACAGACTCATTTTCAGGCATCGATCAGGAAACTCTTGAGCGAATGATTGAAGAGCAAGTCCGTCAAAGAGTGGATGAACTTTTCAAAGAGAAAGTTGAAAAGATCGCTTGGGAAATCATTCCAGATCTGGCCGAGAATCTCATCAGAAAAGAGTTAAACTCCATCGCCGAGAGAATCATCGCTCAATCGAAGTGATCCATTAAAAAATTGCTCAAGTCCATTGTCTGTTTCCACAATGGCTTCGCCGTACTCGCCGATGCCCTTGAATATTCCCTTTTTGTGGGTTTCTCCCTCACTGATTTCAACTCTCGCATTTAAATGCCCACAGGAAGCAAGCCAGCGCTTCTGAAGAGACTCGCGGTCTTTGATACGATGAGAGAGGATGTATTCAGCAATCTCCGCGGCAAGAGTCTTTTTATCAAAGGTATTCTTATCCTCGTAGATCCCCCCATACTGAGGATTATCAGAGAAGAGGTTAAGACCGATTCCCGCGAGATAAATATCTTTAGATCCCTGAAGGAGAACGCCTCCGCATTTTTTGTTCTCAGAACTCCAGAGATCATTCGGCCACTTGAGAAGAAGCGTTTTCCCTTTTTCTTTGAAGTATTCCAGAACGAGTAGACTGACTTCAAGAGAACTCAAACTATTTACCGGGTGAGGTGTGAGTGAAAATGAAAAGCAGAGACTTCCCGGGAGATCATCCCAGGAATGAGTTCCTCGACCTCGCCCTTTGACCTGCCGGTCAGTGCTCACTAGCACTGTCTCTGAGACTCCGGCGCTTAATTGTTCTTTAAGAATATCTTGTGTAGAATCACATTGTTTAAGATGAATTTGTTTAATCATTAAGGAATCCTATGTCGATTATTAAGCGTGCAACTCCCCGATCAATTAAGTTTACCACGGGGATTAATCCCTATGCCCAGGGATCGGTGATGGCCGAATTCGGCAACACCAAAGTGCACATCACGGCATCCGTGGAAGAGTCCGTCCCTCCATTCCTCAAAGGAAAAGGGCAGGGATGGGTGACCGCGGAATATTCCATGCTTCCTTCTTCTACTCATACCCGCTCTCAGCGTGAAAGAAAAGGTCCCTCGGGCAGAACCCAGGAGATCCAGCGTCTCATCGGCCGCTCTTTGCGCTCCATCGTTGACCTCACCAAACTTGGCGAGCGCTCCATCCTCATCGATTGCGATGTGATCGTGGCCGACGGAGGAACACGCACGACTTCCATCTCCGGGGCCTATGTCGCTTTGGAAATGGCCGTTCGAAAACTTCTTGCTGCCGGTCTTCTTCAGACCAATCCCATTAAAGAGGGGCTTGCAGCGATCTCTGTTGGTATCAGTAAGAATAGTGAAATCCTTGCGGACCTCAACTACGAAGAGGACTCGAGCTGTAATACAGATATGAATATTGTGATGACCTCATCTGGAAAATTCGTAGAAGTTCAGGGAACTGCAGAAGGAGAGCCATTCTCTATGGATGAACTCAGCGCTCTCTTAAAATGCGCCGGTGATTCTCTTAAAGTTGTGATGAAGGCCCAGCAAGATGCTCTGGAGAATCTTTCATGAATTCATTCATCCTGGCCTCCGGCAATGCCCATAAGGCTCAGGAGTTTAAAGAGCTTTTCGGAAAAACTTTAATCGTGGACGCCGCTCCGGACTCTATTCCGGTCGATGAAACCGGAAAGACCTTTACCGAAAATGCCTTTCTTAAAGCAGAAGCTTATTTCAAAAAATTTAATAAACCTGCCCTCGCCGATGACTCAGGTTTAGTCTTGGAAGGCATGCCGGATCTTCTGGGTGTTCAGTCGGCCCGGTTTGCTCCCGAACTTGGGAGTTATCAGGATAAATGCCAGAGACTCCTTGAGCTTTTTAAAGAACGCGGGATCGATAACAGAGATGCCTATTTTGTTTGTGTGCTTTGCTTCTATGTCTCTCCGGATGAAACCTATTTCTTCGAAGGACGGGTTCATGGGACAATTGGAAATGACTATAAAGGGGAGCACGGCTTTGGGTATGACCCGATTTTTATTCCAGAAAGGAAGGAAAATGACGGAAAAAGTCTCGCCGAACTCCCGGAGTGGAAGAATGAATTTTCGCACAGAGCAAAAGCCGTTCATTCGGCCCTCTCATTCTTCAAAGAAAGCGTAGACAAAATACTCTAAAAACCTTAAAAATATTGGTCTCAACAATGATCGGGGTGTAGCGCAGTCTGGTAGCGTATCTGCTTTGGGAGCAGGTGGTCGTTGGTTCGAATCCAATCACCCCGACCACTTATTTGATTAAAATTAAGCCACTTTATGTGGCTTTTTTTTGGTCACGATCCACCACCGTCGGGGTGTAGCGCAGTGGTAGCGTGCTTGCTTGGGGTGCAAGAGGTCGCTGGTTCAATTCCAGTCACTCCGACCATTTTCCTTCAATATAATTTACCTTCGCTCAAGTTTTTGTTTTCTTCCTCACTGCTATCATGGTGAAAGGAAGGAATTATGGAAAAAGTCAAAATCTCTCAACGCACGATTCTTTTTACTCTCGCCGCTTTACTATTACTTATTGGTCTCTACATCGCTCGCACCATATTTTTGACGAGTCTCATCGGTATTGGCCTGGGAGTTCTCATTGCTCCAGTCTTGAGCAAATTCCGGGAGCGCTTTAATCTCCCTCGCTCTTTCAGTGCCTTCCTGGTTTTCTTTTTCATCCTTTTAATCGTCACAGGTGTAGGAGCGGTCTGTTATTTTCTGGTAGCAGAGCAGGTGAGTAATCTCATTGATCGAGGTCCGGAACTGATCCAGCAACTTGAATCCTGGTTTACCGATCTCTTTAGTCGCTTCCCCCAAATAGAAAAACAATTTGGGAAAATCAATTTTGCTGGTTCTCTTCAGTCGAGTTTTGAAAATATCTTTCTGGGTTTTCAGAAAGGGATCACAGCTTTAAGCGGACTCTTTTTCATCGTCGTGATCGGTCTTTTTACCGCCGTTAATGCCCGTGAATATTTCAAGGACGCCGTCGAAGCCTTTCCCCCTAGGCGCAGAGAGCGCGCAGGAGAACTTTTACTCTCGAGTGCAAAGGTTCTTCGGGGATGGTTTATAGCCCAACTCATGGACATGATGGTCGTTGCCGTCATGACGGCCGTGGGTCTTTGGATTGTGGGCGTGGAGTACTGGGCCTTGATCGGAGTCCTCGCTGCCGTCCTCTGTATCATTCCCTATGTGGGAATCATCTCCGTCGTGATCCTAGGTACACTCATCACCCTGGCCTCGAATCCTTCTCAGGTACCCTGGGTCCTGCTGGTATTCCTCGTGACTCAGCAAGTGGAGGGGAATCTCATCCTTCCTGTAATCATGAAAGGAAAGGCCCATTTACCGGAAGTGGTTCTTCTGATCTTTATGTTCTTTATGGGGACCTACTTTGGCTTCCTGGGGCTATTCATTGCTCCCCCGCTTTTGGCGGTTTTAAGAAATCTCTACATTGAGGTCTATCTTCCCCGGATCAATGCTCAGACCTAAAGACTGAGCATTTTGCTTCAGTAGGGAAGGATTGCCCTTTTACCTGCAAATTGACCCGGGTCTAGGGGGAGAATTAAAATTTCTCATGGACCAAAAATACTTTAATCGTCGCAAATTTCTCATGGCCGGCTCCCTGGCCATTCTCGCTGCTGCAGCTCCGATTCCTCTGGTGAGATACTTCTCTGCCGGAGGAAGAAATCCTTCCGGTGGGAAAAGAAGAAAGAATGCTTATAACGTGCTCTTTATCACTGCCGACGATATTGGGTGGAAGGATCTCTCCTGCGATGGTAACACCAATATTGAGACACCTCATTTAGATGCCCTGGCCTCTCAGGGGATTCGATTTGAAAACGCTTTTGGGGTAAGTTCATCCTGTTCCTCCTCTCGCGCTTCTTTTGTGACAGGTCAGTACATCAGCACTCATGGTGTAGATGGTCTAACCCATCGTTATCCCACAAAACAGCTTTCACCCTTTCACCCCACCATGGCCGGAGCTTTTAAAAAGGCCGGTTATCACACGGGGATTCAGGGAAAGTGGCATGTGGCCCCATTCATTCCCATTGGCTTCTATGGCTACAAGGACTATCTCGGCACCCCCATGCCGTGGAATCATATCAGTGACACAAAAAAGATTGATAAGTATTTTGAGAAAAGAGCGAGGGATGAAAAGCCTTTCTATCTTGAACTCAACCTCACAGACACTCACAGAAGCTCCGGCGGAAAATTTGAAGCTGATCCGGATTTCAGCGTCGATCCTAAATCGATCAAAGCTCCGGACTACATGGGGCTTCCTGACTGGCCAGAGATTAAAGAAGACCTGGCCCTCTACTACGCTAAGGTTCAGCGCTCGGACAAACTCGTGGGAGAAACACTCGAGGCCTTAAAGCGCCACGGGCTCGAAGAGAGTACCATCGTTGTCTTCGTCAGTGATAACGGTGCTCCTTTTCCCGGAAATAAAATGGCACTTCTGGACCGGGGAATAGGAACTCCTTTGATCGTTCGTTTTCCGGGTCGGATCGAAGAGGGCAGAGTGAGCTCAGCTTTAGTGAGCACGATCGATATCATGCCAACAGTCCTTGATCTCTGCCAGATTGAACCTGGAAGAAAAGTGGAAGGAAGAAGCTTTGCTCCTCTTTTAAAAGATCCATCGGTTTCTGAACACAGAAACCATGTGGTCTCTGAAATGAATTGCCACGTAAAATCCATTCCTATGCGTTCAGTACGAACTAAGGAATGGAAGGCGATCCTGAATCTGAGTGATTCTCCTTTGGGCCTTGATGACCTTGAAGGAGTGGCCTGGGCAGAGAAGCTTTGTGAACTGGATGATCATCCCTGGCTTAAGCCACGAGTGCCTTTTGAACTCTATGACCTCACAAAAGATCCTCAGGAAAAAGTAAACCTCGCAGGCTTAAGTGAATACGCAGAAGTGGAAAAGAAGTTCCGTGAACTCTTGAGTAAGAACTGGAAATCTCTCACTTAGCAATGCATCTCAGGAAGACTAGTTAATAAGAGTCATCTCGATGTCCACTAAGTTTTCCTTGGGGCACCCCTTGAAATCCTCACTTGTGAAATCCACATCTATTCTCTGAGTCACTTTCTCAATCCGGAAACAGGCCCCTGGGGGAAAGAGGATCTCTTTCTCACCCCTGGCCCTGGAAATAAGATCAATATCTTTTCCAAAGTTTTTAGCGTCTTTAGGCTGAGAGATATAGAGCCTCTGGGTGCACCCCTCAAGAAAACTGTTGCGAGGTTTTAACCCATAATCTTTTTCCACGTGAGCTGCTGTGGAGGTGAAGCCAACATTGCAGACTTTATTCCCTTCGATTTTATGCTCTTCTAGTATCTCGGCCGGAAGGGAGACACCCCGGTTCACTTTTCCCTTATAGTCAGGAAGAATCGAAAGGGCATCCTGAGTAGCCGCGAATAGCTTAAAGTAGCGCTGAAGATTCACCTTATCTTTTGAGTAGAGAAGTCTATTCATCTTCGAGTAGCAGTCACTGGTGTATTGACCTAAAGCTGGGAAATTATCGGCCATTTCCTCCATCGCCTTGGCTATCTCAGGAAAGTTTTTCTTAAATTCCTCGTATTCTCCATTAAGATCGTCCGACTCGCAAAGATTTACTCCTGTGTCGGTTGTCCCGGAGAGAATCTTCAGAAGAGGAGCAGAGATGTAGCTCATGTAGGTGTACTTGGAGTCCCTGATGATATCGAGGATGAGATTGACGGTTTTGTAGCGGAGTTTTTCTACATTAGGGTTACAGCTAAAGTTTTTCCTAAAGCGCCGGACCGTGCAGGAATCAGCAAAGAAATTTTTCTCCGGATCATCAAGATCATGCTCATCCCGGCATATTTCAGAAACATCGGCATCGGTCGAGTCCTGAGCACAGAGATCCACATCAAAGCAGAGCTCGGCCATGGCTTCATCCCGACCTAATGGAGGATTATCTGTTTGGGTGAGTTCCTGAGCGATCTTTGATCTCTCCTCAGGAGTGAGGCTTCGATTGGTAAGGACTTCCAGGACATCCACCTCAGCAAAGGCGATGGACCAGGAAGAGGCGAGGAGGAGAATAAGAATTTTCATAGACCCCCTTCTCAGCAAAGGATTGGCCATTTTGAGAACAAGATTCTGAAGGGTTATATTCCTCCTTGCGCCCAGAAACTGATGAACTGTCCAGGAAGTGGACGGTTTTATGAGTTGATTCTTAAGCTCAAGTATTCAGATGAATGGTCGATAAGAAAATTATGAAAAACCTCTTTCTCGTCTTTTTAGTTACGGCCTGTGCTCACGTGAGCGAGCGCGCCCCATCTTCCGTTCCCCATCATTCCTGGCGATCCTTTTTGTCTCAGAAGTTTGGATCTCTCGAGAATCTTTTTGAAGGAGATGGAAAGTATCTTGATCTTCCCTGGAAGCAGAGCACGGAAATTGGTTTCGAGAAAAGACCTCCACAGCCTAAGGATCTTCAGGAAGTTCAGGTTCTCTGTCAAAGTAAAGATCTCTGGCCGACTCATCCTCAGCAGTTTACTAAAGAGTATCTCTATGCGGTTCAGGCGAACTTTGAGCGGATGAGACTTCCGCCGCATTTTTCTTCCTGTATCACTCCCAATCCCACGAAAAAATACTGTCTCATGACTCAGACAGCGAATGTCCTTGTCATGTCTGATACCTATCAGGATAACTGTGGAAACTATTACCGTGGCTACTGGCATGTAGCGTATCGGACAGGGGGAGGGCCTCGCCGTTCCGAAGACCATATGGGGACGATGCTTTCAAAAGGCCGGACTCAGTATGAAAAGGCGAATGCCCGGTTTAAAGGTGAGTATGAAACAGGCTACACTTATCCTGTGAAGGCGAAAGAGTTTTTATTCTTAAGTAAACTTCTGCCTTCGGATCAGGCGAATATTAAAAAATTCCGTGCCCATGCTCTTAAAACCGGTTTCACACTGAAGGGAAAAAGCTTCACGCCACGGAAGCGGTAGTCTTACTTTCTCCCAGGCTCATGGCAGAAATCACATGGGCCACGTGGGTGAAACCCTGAGGAAAATTACCGACGAGTCTTTTATGTTTGGTTGAGTATTCCTCAGCAAAAAGTCCCAGGTCATTACAAGCAGTCATTAAGTGCCGGTAGAGCTCAAGGGCTTCATCTTTTTTTCCCATTAGATTGAGATTATCCACCAGCCAGAATGAACAGGGAAGAAAGCATCCTTCGTCTCCGGAGAGGCCATCGATGCCGGACTCAGTACGGTAGCGGCGAACAAAACCATCCACTGATAATTCTTTTTGAATCGCGAGAACAGTATTTTTGATTCGTGGATCATCGGGAGGAAGGAATCCAATCTTAGTCAGCATTAAAAGACTGGCATCGAGTTCTTTGGAGCCATAGGATTGAGTAAAGGTCTTAAGTTTTTCATCATAACCATTCTTACAGACATCCTGATGAATCTTATCCCGAAGTCTTTTCCATTCTTCGATGGGGCATTCAAGTCCACTCAGCTTGGCACTTTCGATGGCGCAATTCAGTGCACACCATGCCATGGCCTTGGAATGGGTGAAATGCTCCCTTCCGGATCTTACTTCCCAGACTCCCTCATCAGGTTCCTGCCAATGCTCGCCCACATAGTCAGCAAAAATCCGCTCGATCTCCCAGGCGCGCTCGCTCACCTCAATCCCATTTTTTCTTGCCACTAAAGATGCAGAGAGGACCTCTCCAAAAACGTCGAGCTGAAACTGCTCGTGGGCAGCATTTCCAATACGCACAGGCTTTGATCCTTCATAACCAGGTAACCAGTTAAGTTCAAACTCTGTAAGACGTCTTTCACCGAGAATCCCGTACATGATATTGGCCTGATCAGGTGTTCCGGCCACGGCCCGTGTGAGCCAGTGCTGCCACTCAACTGCTTCATCTCTGTAGCCTGCTAAAAGAAGGGCCTGAAGAGTGAGGCTGGAATCCCGGAGCCATCCAAAGCGGTAATCCCAGTTCCTGTTACCTCCAATATCTTCGGGAAGAGAGGTCGTGGGGGCCGCGATGATGGCGCCACTTGGTTTGTAGGTTAAGGCTTTTAAAACGGTGAGAGAGGTCCGCACACATTCCTGATCAAATCCTTCGTAAGTGTTTTTCTCGCGCCATTTCTTCCAGAATGAAAGTGTCCGGTTCTGAAGTTCGCAAGGATCCGCATTCATTTCCGGTCTTTCCTGATGAGAAGGATACCACATGAGTGAAAAGGATTTGCTCTCCCCCTCACGGAGAGTGAAGCGGCTCTGGGAACTGTGATCAGTTCCTTTGAGTTCGGTATCTCCCTTAAGAATCATGGATTCTGGACCTGCGGTTGCCTTCATGATTCTTCCATCTTCATACTGTATCCAGGGAACTACCCGGCCATAGTCAAACCGGATGGTCAGATCCAAAGCGATATCAACTTCTCCACGGAGACTTTCGATACGACGGATGAGGGTGGGGTGTTTGTCACCATAGACCATGCAGTCAGTAAGACGGCACTCCCAATCGTCACAATAGAAGTCTGTTTCAAGGACCAGAGTGCCTTCTATGTATTGTCGTCGTATCTTGAAATTCCCTTCCGGGCTTATCTTCCAGGATCCATGCTCTTCATTTCCCAAGAGAGAAGCAAAGCAGGCCGGTGAATCAAAACGAGGAAAGGAGAGCCAGTCTATGGATCCCGATCGATCCACCAGGGCGGCACTAAAGCAGTCACTCAAAAGGGCATAATCTTCAATTTTTTTTGACACGGAACCTCACAGTTCTCACGGCTATTGAGAAAGATTTTAGCGAGAAAGACAGCGAGCCAAAATGAAGACGGTCTCAATCTTGCTTCCTTCTCTTAGGCAAGGAGGTGACATGGAAAATTCAAAGCGCGTGATTGTTATTACAGGAGCTTCAGCAGGAGTAGGAAGGGCGATCGCTCAGGAATTTGCGAAGCGAGGAGAAAAAATTGGGCTCATCGCCCGTGGGGAAGAAAAACTTGCAGCTTCGGCCGAGGAGATCCGTCGATTAGGTGGTGAAGCTTTCTACGTTGCAGCGGATGTATCTGATGAAAAGGCCCTGGAAGATGCAGCTCTTCAAATTGAAGAAGCTTTGGGAAAGATTGATATCTGGGTGAATAATGCCATGGTCACCATGTTGGGCCGAGTGGAGGAAGTCAGCTCCGAAGAAATTAAACGCGTGATGGAAGTAAATTACCTTGGTTCAGTGAATGGGATTAAGGTTGCTTCTAAAAGATTTCACCAGCAAGGCCGTGGTCACATCATCC
>CAZPFM010000015.1:0-13745 GCA_964585845.1 uncultured Bacteriovorax sp. | reverse complement strand
TGGCCAAATTTCTCGAATGCGATAGACTAAAATTGCTCAGAAGTTTCTTAAACCGCGTCGATTTTGACAAGGGAGAAAGCTATGCCCAGAGTGTCATTAGAAGGCACGGAAAAGGTCTTTGAAGTAAAAGAGGATGAAATCCTCTACGACTCTCTTTATGACCGAGGAGAAGAACTCCCCCATGGATGCCTCTCAGGATCCTGTGGCGCCTGCCGGGTGGAGGTTCTCGCCGGAGCGGAAAACCTGATGGATCCAGGTTTCATTGAAAAAGACACCATTGAAGCTGTTCGTGATGAGTTCAAAAAACTTTACGGCGAAGATTTCGTTCAGAATAAAACGATCCGACTCTCCTGCCGGGCAAAGGTGAAAGGGGACGTCACCGTCCGACCTCTTAAATAATTCCCTTCGCTTTTCGTTTTGATACCCGAATTTTTTGGTTGATAGATGTGACCGCCGTTACAGCATTATCCCAGGCGGTGTAGATCTGTTTTCTCGTTTGGGCCCGCAGGTCTCCAGCAACATACAGATTCTCTACACTCGTTTGACCACCGTCATCGCCGATGACAAAGCCTCTCTCATCAATCTGGGCACCAAGGCTCACCGCAAGCTCGTTGTAGACAATCATACCAAGAGAAACAAAGCAGATTTCCAGAGAATGAACGGAGCCGTCTTCAAGAGTGAATCCTTCAAGGATCTTGCCTTTTTCCTGACCCTGAATGGATTGAATTTTGGATTTCTCAATCTTAATGCCATAGACATCGATGAGTTTCTGAGTGTCTTCTTTAAAGTCAGTCTCTTCGCCATTGGTGAAGATGGTGAGATTTTCCAGTTCGTAGCGCTCAAAGAGCATGATGGAAACCCAGGCCGCAGAATTGGTGTGACCAATCACTCCCGTTTTCTTTTGAAAAACATGGTGACCATCACAGATGAGGCAGTAGTCGATAGTTTGAGCGTTAGCGTAATCGAAGACCGCTTCTATATCTCCCTGGATATGCGGCTGAACATCCATGACTCCCGTGCAAAGGATCACGTAGCGAGCGAGATAACTCTCCCCTTTGGAATCCGTGAGTTCAAAAAGCCCATCACTCTTTTTGGTGATCGATGCCACACCAGTATTTTTCTTCCAGTGAAACTTTTCACTGAAAGGGGATTCGGAAATCCACTTAAGTGTAGCCAGATTCGGCTCTTCGATACCACGCTTATAGCCCAGGTGTGCGGGCATGTTCTCGACCTTTCTCACCCAGAGGGCGCGGGACTTTTTCTTGTCTTTGGGAGTACCCGGGAAGAAGAGGCACTCGTCGTTATTGAGTACCGTGCGGAGTGCGGACATTGTTCCGGCCGAGCCTCCTCCGATGACTGCAACATCGAAGACCTTCATCATTTGGCCCCGATGGCTTTGTGATGATCGGAGTCTTCGGACTTTTCATCCTTAGGAGAGGTATCCCGGATGTGGGAGCCACTCGTGGACTTGATCCGGACCTCTTTGATCTCGTAGTTTTTCACCCGGAGAAGCTCAAAAGAGAATCCATCCCAGATAATCATGGCACCTTTTTTTGGAAAAGAATTTCCAAGTTGGTCCATAAGAAACCCGTTGAGAGTGGAATAATTATCATTAAGAGGGATTTCAATGTCGAATTCGTTATAGAGATCCCGCAGAGAGATCGTCGAAGGGACAAGAACCCCTTCAGCACTCTCGACTCCTGGAATCAGATCTTCTTCATCATCATGCTCATCATGAATCTCACCGAAAATCTCTTCCATGATATCTTCAAGGGTCAGCATCCCTACCACGATACCGTTCTCATCTTTAACCAGTGCGAGGTGAACTTTCTTTCTGTTCATATGATCAAAGACCGCAGGGATCTTCATATGCTCGTAAACGAAAAATGGAGGCTTCAGGTATCTAGTGACATCAAAATTTTTCTGTTCTTCTGCACTTGAGAAAGCGAGGTCTTTTACGTGAAGAAAACCTAGTACGTCATCTAAGTCTTCTTTATAAACGGGATACCGGCTGTGAGCGACTTCTCTCACAAGCTTAATGACATCCCCGAAACTAGCATCTTTTTGAATGCCCTCGATACTTGTTCGAGGCACCATGACGTCTTTCACTTTGATCGAAGGAAACTCGAGAATGGAGTTCAAGAGATCAATCTGCTTTGTGTCCATGGATCGCTCTTCTTCGGCCATTTCCACCATGACTTCGATGTCTGCCATGGAGACGGCCCTGCCGGCCACATTGGCGCGATCCCCCAGAACAAGCTGGATGATTTTCACGAAGAGTTTAATGATGGGATAAAGAGCGTAGTAGAGACCAATGAGAATGATGAGGCAATAAGGAGCAAGTTTCTCGACACGACCACGGCCCACGGTCTTCGGCATAATTTCTCCGAAGAGGAGAATCATGACGGTCGTGACACCGACGGAAATCGCCAGGGCATCGTTATCGAAATAGCGCTCTGTAATGGAAGCCGCCATCGAGGCCAGCAAGATATTAACGAAGTTATTCCCCACAAGAATTGTGGTGAGAATATCATTCGGAGTTTCCAGCCATTTGCGCATGACCCGAGAATCGAGCCCGTGTTCATCGGCCCTTTGCTTTGCCTTCTCGTGAGGCAGGGACATGAGTGCAGCTTCAGCTCCGGAGAAAAAACCAGAGAGCACGAGACAGACGAGTAAGATTAAGATTTCCTGCTCGGCGCTCATCGGAAGCACCCGGAATGTTTAATGTTAGTAATGAGTGAAAAAGAGAAATGAAATTGAAACCTAAAAGGTTCGGCCGGGGGTTCTATAAAGATAAACTCCTGTTATTCGTAGAAAACGATCTTCATTATAGCACATTCACTAGAAGAAAAAGAAGGTTTTAAACATATTTTAGTTACTGGGCACATTTTTTTAATGGGATAGGGGCTTGCCCTTAAAATCATGATCCGAATAAACGATCCGGTCGTTCATCTCATGGTCAAAATCCCGGATATCCGAGATGTTTTTCACCTTCCGGAAATTGGTGATGCACTTATAGCAAATGGCGACAAAAGGAAGCCTTCTGTAAAGCACCACATCGAAAACTAAAAGCACCACAAAGCTCAGACCATAGGTCCAGATGGAAAGAATGGCGGCTATGACGAAAAGAAGAACCCCGATTTTTCGGTTGAAATCTTTTTGCTTATAGAAGTCTTGTCGGTCGCAAACCGGACAGCATTTCAAGATTCCTTCTACGTGCTCTTCAGTGAAATTTACAGGTTGAACTTCAGAGCAGATATCGCAGGCCACCTTCGTTGCCTGAATATCAGGAACAACTTCGATTCCGGAGCCGCAATTTTTACAAGTGATCTGAACTTCCATCATACGAGAAGACCGTGTTTCGTCATGAGATAGACTCCGATGAGTTCCCCCACAATAACAAAAAACTCTATGATGTAAAGAACCCCGGTCGCCGACTGAATCGATCTTAGGCGACAGAGTTTATAAGTAAAAAGACTTAGGATGAAGGGAGCCAGATACCCCCAGAGAACCCGCATGGAGATGAAAAGCCAGTTGTACATATAACCGTCTCCCTTCATCGTTCCTTCCTCAAGAAAAACCCTTCCCTCTCCCAGAAGGAAAGTCGCTGAAAGAAAAACCTTATAGAAAAGAATTCCCCAGAAGAGATAGAGGCAATAGATGAGGGGCTCTTCTGAGAGCTTCGGGACAACCAGATAGTAGTGACCCAGGATCATGGCAAAGTTACTCACTCCAAGAAGACCCATGGTGAGAAGAAAGAACTGGATCCAGCTGACATCGAACTTAAACGCCACAAGAACCAGAACAGAGAAGATCAGGATCTGCAGCCCGTAGACCACCCACATGAAGATGGATTTATCGTCTTTATGAAAGAGATAAACGATGAGGTTTAAAAACAAGAGAGTAAGGTACGAAGCAAACTCAATCGTTGTGAGGGCCGGCGCCATGAAGTAGTCGACTCCAAAGGCAAGAGTCAGGGACCCCAGAACGATGGCCGTGCCGAGTTTAAAGAAACCTACACCTGTCAGACGCGTGCTTACGATGGGAGAAAGGATCTGGGTCCCGAAGGCGAGGGCCAGAAAAAAGGTATGAGCGATAACCTGGGTAACGGAATTATTCATTGAGCCCATCATATAGATTCCGGTAGAGATCATCAATCATCCGGTGATTGGGACCAGGGATTTTCCCATGGTGGATAGAACTGAGCTTTTCAGACTCTAGCTTCAGCCACTCCCCTTTTCCTTTGAGACTTTCCAGATCTCCAAAAAGAAATACGTACAAAAGAATCACTCGGCCTGCATGCTCATTCCGGTAGATTCCCATGAAATGCTCTTCTTCAGAAGAGACATCAATACCGACCTCTTCCTGAACTTCCCGGATACAGGCCTCAAAAGGAGACTCACCTGGTTCAACGCCTCCTCCTGGAAACTCCAGAAGTCCGTGATAAGGACCATCATCGGTTCGGTTCTGAACCCAAACCTCAAGCTCGTTATTCGGAAGACGCCTGTGAAAGAGGGCCAGGGCGACAGGGATGAGTCTCACTCGATCCCCTCTTTTTCTTTTCTGATGGAGAGCCGCTCGAGCTGGATGAGCTCAAAGGTAAGGCTTCCGAGATAGGTCGCCCACCAGGGCATCTCTGAGTCGTTAAAATAAATGACCAATAACCAGAAGGATCCTGCCGGAAGGCATCTGGCGAATAGACGAACGAAAAAAGGGAATCTCTCGAGGAGTTTTTCCAGAGAATCATTGAGACTTTTCACCACCTTCACCATCGAGAAGCGGTAGCGCTTGTGGGTCATGAGATTGTCCAGCTCCTGGGAAGCAACCCAGTTCCAGATGAACCCAAAGCTAAAAAGAGCGAGGAAGGTTGATGCTAGACCAAAGATAAGTCCAACAAAAAGAAGAGTGAAAAGTATGAGGATATCAATGAGTTTTCTTTTCGTGGTGAGAAATGGTCCCCCCGGGAAGAGTTTCACTCGAGGTATCCTTCACGGTGAAGAAAAGTGAGTTCCGGGAATTGAATGTTCGGACTTGCCGTAGAAACAAACCGAAAGACACTCATAAAGTCTTCAATGGTCATCATTTTTTTGCGGGAGAAACTAGTCCCCATCTTATCCCAGAGAGGAGTGTCGATAGCGCCAGGATACAGATTCGTGAATCTCACTTTATGATCCTTCCACTCTTTTTTAAGACTCTCAAGGAATCCGAGCTGACCAAACTTGGAAGCATTGTAGGCCGAAACATTCGGGTAGCCGTAGTGAGCAGCGGTCGAGAGAACGGAGATCACATGAGTTTCATTGGGGATGAGAAAACTCTCCAGATGCTTAAAAATAAGAAACGCACCCTTGGTATTCACCAGGAAGTGGCGATCAAACATGTCTTCGTCCATCTCCGAGACAGAGGCCATCTCGCAGATACCGGCGTTATTCACTAAAAGATGGATTTCGTGGGAGAACTCGCGGACCGTTTCGTAGAATTCTTCGACGGACTCAGGGTCTGCCACATCGAGTTCCACATCATAAAAATTGGGGTGTTCTAGATCGGTGCCGCTTCTTGATCCTCCGAAGACCGTGAAGCCTTCTTCAAGAAGAAACTGGGTGATCGCTAGACCCAGGCCTGAAGAGGAGCCTGTCACCACCGCAGATTTTTGATCTGACTCATGATTCATGGCCCCTCTCCTTTTAATTACTTCGCGATTCCGACGGCGCGGGTTTCACGGATCACAGAAACCTTAATGGTTCCAGGATACGACATCTCTTCTTCGATCTTGCGAGCGATGTCCCGGGAGAGCATGATGGTCTGCTCATCAGAGACCTTATCATTCTCAACGAGGACTCGGACTTCACGACCTGCAGAGATCGCGTAAGAGCGATGAACACCTTCAAAGGAATTCACGATCTTCTCGATATCAGAGAGACGAGACACGTAGGATTCTTTCAGGGCCTTACGGGCACCCGGGCGAGCTCCTGAGAGCGCATCGGCCGCAGCGACGATGTGAGCGAGAACGGATTCTGGCTTTTCATCATCGTGGTGAGCACGGATAGCGTGAACGATATCCGGAGACTCTCCGTATTTTTTCGCAAAGTCAGCACCGATAACGGCGTGGGATCCTTCCGCAGAGGCATCCAGGACCTTACCGATATCATGCATGAGTCCCGCGCGGCGGGCCTGCTTCACGTTCATGCCAAGTTCAGCGGCCATGTTACCTGCTAGGAAGGCGGCTTCAAGGGCGTGCTGATATTGGTTTTGAGTATAAGAAGTTCTCCAGTTAAGAGCACCGATGAGCTTTAAGATTTCCGGGTGGATCCCGTGAACTCCGATTTCCATCTGGGCTTTCTCACCGAGCTCTCTTAAGCGAGACTCGAACTCATGCTTACACTTGTCATAAAATTCTTCAATCTTAGCAGGGTGAATCCGGCCATCGGCAATGAGGCGCTCGATAGTCATTCTGGAGATTTCTTTTCGAACAACGTTGAATGAAGAAATCGTCACAATTCCCGGAGTATCATCGATGATGAGATCCACACCACAGATCTGCTCGAAGGCACGGATGTTTCGGCCTTCACGACCGATGAGTCGACCCTTCACACCATCATCAGCGATCTCAACTGAAGAGATTGTCTGCTCGGCGACGTACTCACCGGCGAAACGCTGAATCGCAATTCCGACGATTCGCTTGGCGCGCTTTTCAGCTTCTTCGTTAGCTTCTTCTTCAATTCTCTTGATACTTTTTGCAGCATCAACCTTGGCCTCTTCTTCCACTTGCTGGATGAGCTGAGACTTCGCTTGCTCTTTGGTGAGACCAGCGACCTGAGTGAGTTTGTTCGCGAGCTCTTCATGGATCTCAAGATTCTTCTTGGCCTGCTCGTCAGCTTTAGCAAGGCGAAGCTCAAGGTCTGATTCTTTGGCTTTTACGCGTTCAGTTTCCTTGGCCATCTGTTCAGTTTTCTGCTCGAGAGCGACTTCTTTTTTCGTAAGCCCACGCTCAAAGTCAGTGAGGTGCTTTTTCTTTTTTTCCATCTCGTTTTCGAGTTGGTTTTTTTCTTCCCGAACGATCTGCTTAGCATCGCCCTGGGCTTTTCTGCGGATTTCATCTGCGTCGGCCTGAGCTTTCTTGATGATATCGAGGGCCGCTCCCTCTTTTCCGCGACTAGCGGCGGACTGCTTGATCATGAGAGCCGCGAAAGCAATCACTGCTCCCACCACTGCGCCCACAACCGCCATCATTATTGGATCCATTTATATCCCCTTAAAATTGACTTTGCTGAGCTACGCTCCAGCAAAATTTTTCCGTTATTATAAAATCCATGGCCGAGTCGTGACCCTCCATAGGAATTTTGTCTACAATCTGCTCACTCCAACAGATTCCGATTCGTGCTCCGTCCTTTCCTTCGAGGTAGCGGTCATAGAACCCCTTTCCTCTACCGAGTCGCCCGCCCTTTAAATCAAAGGCGAGACCAGGAACGAAAAACCAATCGGGCTCAATCAGGTGATAAGGCCCTTGCATCCAGGTGCTGCCCTTGGGAATTCCTTCGGGGAGACCAAATCTCATCTCGCCGGCTTCCAATACTGGATAGGCGATGTTGAGAGGAACATTCCGCAGAAGTTCCTGATACATCGGAGCGACTTCTGCCGATAGCGGAAGAAAGCCGGCCCCTGTGAGCTCAGTGAGTTCAGGATAGAGATTGAAAAACTTAACGATTTGTCCGGTGAGGGAAAAGCAAAGCGATAGAAGACGCTCTTCGGGGATCTGCTCCATGAGCTTCAGGATTTCCATCCTGAGGTGGGCCTTATCCACTTAAACGGCCTGGCTTCCCAGGCTCAAGAGTGCTGATTCTAGAGATTCCTCTAGCTTAAAGATGTTTTTTTTATATTCATCCTCAATCTGCGTTTTCTCTGTCGCCATTTTCAAAGCAACGAGAACCGCAACATCGGTATCTCTTAATCCAGGTCGCGCGATTTTGAGATCCTGGATTTCTTTCATCACAAGATCGATCACCGCGCGAGCAGTGTCACTATCGTTTTGTTCCGGGCGAAGTTTTACCTTACAGCCTAAAACGTTAAACTCCATTTCCTGACTTTGAGTCATAGAAATAAGTTAGGTTTTATCTGCGTAAAAGTCAATCGAGAGCAGGGAATTACTGTTGTAAATTCGATGGCTTACCCTGCTCGATCCCCACCAGTGTTTTGAGGTAGAGTTCGAGGTCAAAAAGGTGAAGATCCTCCACCGTTTCTCCCACCCCAATATAGGTTATTGGGACTTTGAGTTGATCAACTATTCCCACCGCCGAGCCGGCCTTTGCCGAACCATCACATTTGGTGAATATGATTCCAGTCAGTTGAAGGGCTTTATTGAATTCCTGAGCTTGCTTAAGAGCATTCTGGCCCGTGATCGCATCCAGAACCAGAAGAACCTCATGGGGAGCATCCGGGATATTCTTCGCCATGACTCTCTTGGTTTTGGCGAGTTCATCCATCAAATTCTGATTGGTATGAAGTCTTCCGGCGGTATCGATGAGGCAATAATCGTAGTTTTCCCGTTGAGCCTTGGCCACTGTGTCAAAAGCCACCCCTGAAGGATCGGCCCCATCCTTGGCCCGGACCATCTCCACTCCTGCCCTTTCGCACCAGACCTGAAGCTGATCCACCGCTGCTGCTCGGAAAGTGTCACAGGCCCCAACGATTACCTTGGCCCCCTGGCCTTTAAGCTTTGTGGCAAGTTTTCCAATGGTCGTGGTTTTCCCAGCACCATTGACTCCCACAATCATGAAGACGCGAGTTTTTTTCTGATCGGGATTGAATTTGAAGATGTCCTGATTGATGTGAGTTTGAACCGGCGCCATCTTCTCTTTCATAAACTGATAAACAAGATTCTGGATCTCATCAGAGGATTTCCCTCTTCCCTCTTTTTCCAGGCGCTCCAGGAGTTCCTGAACGAGGGCCGTCGGCATATCCGCTGTATAGAGAATCTCCTCGATGTCATCGAGAGAAGCATTGGGACCAGAAAATAAATTGCCGAGTTTTCCCCAGACTTCAGAGCGGGATTTTTCTAGTCCCGTAGAAAGTCTTTGGGCCCAACTGACCTTGGCAATCGGCGCAACTTCAGGAGCTTTACCAGGAATTTCAACGCCGGTTTTTTTATCAGTGACTAGGGGTTCGGCCTTCGGAGGTGGGATCTGCCTTTTAAGTTTTCTTTGACGAAAGTAATAAGCGAGGTAGCCGCCGATAACGACGAAACCAGAGACATAAATTTCGAGATTTTCTAAGGCAAATTCGTGCAAATCCATAAGGGTCCTATTGAAATTTCAAGGGCCCTAGTATGCACAAGGCCGATGCTTAAAGTAAAGGCGCAGAAAATCCCACACCATGCCAGCCGTTGCCCCCCAAAGTAAATGGGAGTGAGGTCGTTTTTCAAAACACTTCGCCCCTTTGATGGTGTGAAAGTGAATGGCTCCTCGGCTATACCCATGTCGCCAGGCAAAGTTCCACATCTCCTCTTTGAGAAGTTCTTCCCATGGATAAGCGAGAATCTCATCCCACTCTCCATTACTCTTCACATCGCGGAAAAAATCTTCCAATGAAATTTTGAGTTTTGCCATTATGGGTACAATCGGTTGAAGACGAGCGGTCATGATGACAGGAAGATAACCAAGGAACTCTAACTCTGTGCTCTCAAGATTTGTTTCTTCCGTATACTCCCTAAGAACGGTGATCCACGGATCTTTTTCATGAGGAAGTCGGTGCCCGCCTACAAAGGCGATCTGGCCAGAGTGAGTCGGCATAGTGTTTGCGCGTTTGATGAAGATCACATGGGTGGAAGTCACGAGAAATAGGACAGCCCCTTTCCACTTATCATCGGGAAGGGTATGCTCTTGTTGAAGGATCTCTTTGAATCGGTCTATATCCATGAAACGGCGCCACCAGTTCGAACTCATTCAGCTTATTAGAAACTATTTCCTGGGGCAAGGATTCATGGACGTTCTAACTCCCCCCGCCGTGGAAAATCCCGGCATGGAAGTCCATATTCATCCCTTCGCTCTTCACTCTGTTAAGACCAACACAACACTCCCTCGCTATCTCCACACTTCTCCAGAATTTTGTCTCAAAGAACTCCTGGCCGATGAAGAAGAGGAGCTGGATAAGATTTTTTCTATTTCTTACTGCTTCCGGGATGAGCCGGACTCTCCTATTCATCGCTCTCAGTTTTTGATGCTCGAGTGGTACCGAAAGCATGAGCGCTACGAAAAGATTATGGATGATGTGGAAGGGCTCATCGCCTACTGCATGAAGCACAGAAATCTCGCGCTTCGAAATAATCTTCGAAATGCTGTGATGGTGAAGATGACCATGCAGGAAATCTTTATGAAGATTCTCGACATCGACATTTTAGAATACCTGACGGTAGATAAGATGAAGGCATTGGTGAAGTCTTATCCCGATGTACCAGTTCCAGAGACAGATCTCCCCTGGGATGATTACTTCTTTCTTCTCTACTTAAATAAGATCGAACCAGAGATTAAGGAGTACCCACTCCTCATGATCACGGAGTTCCCCGCTCCTTTAAGCGCACTCTCAACACTCAAGAAAAGTGACCCAAGGGTCTGTGAGAGATTTGAAGTCTACATTAATGGGATCGAGCTCTGTAATGCCTTCAATGAGCTCACGGATCTTACGGAGCAGAAAAGACGATTTGAACTTCAGGCAAGTGAGAAACTTGCCATCTATAAATACGTTCTGCCTGAACCAAAAAAATTCTATAAGGCTTTAGAGAAGGGTTTACCAAAATCCAGCGGGATTGCTCTCGGAGTTGAGCGGCTTCTTCATTCTCTCTTTGAGATCGACGAGCCTTTCTTTTATTGAAGAAGCTGAAGCCCATTCATCACCGTGTGCATCTTAATAATGAACTCAGACTTAATATGCTGAAGAGGCATGCTTTTCGCCCAGGCATAATGAAACTCGGCCGTAGGATCTTTCCTGACATCATTCTGAAGAAGGGGTGAGTATTCTCTTCCCAGTTCAGCGGAGAGAAGAGCGTACCAGCGATAAAGAGCATCAAGGTCCTTAGACTCATAGAATTCCATGAGATCAAGACCTTTTTCCGTGAGCGTGCGCTTGAGGGTATAGAGATTATTCTTTTTCAGAACTTTTGGATCGTAGTTAAGTTGCAGATACTTCTCAGCAAAACTTTGAGAAAAATTCACCAAGCGATCAGTTGGTGACTCTTCCATATTCTCCAGTGTGGCATAGACATCATCCAGCACCAGGGCCTGATAGATCCCTTCACGGGATCCACCCTGATCGAGAGTGTTTAGCCAATTGGAGAGATCCTCATCCCGGGCCTCACTCTTTCTTGTCGCCATGAAGAGTTCTTCAAGAAACTTATAATCAAAGGAGCGTCTTCTCTCCAGAGGCAGGCGATCGTATTCGGTTTCTTCTTTGGAGACCTTGTTGTAAGTCGATGTGTCTGTGTTTTTTTGAAAGTTCTTCGGGATATCCGGGAGTTTGAATGGTGCCGGAGGAACAGGAGCTTTACCAAGAAAGTACTCGGCCGCATTAGGGTTAATCTTGGAGATCATAGTCCGCAGAGAAGTCTTCCACGATGGCTCAGAGACCTGAGCGTAAACAGAAAAAGACACAAGACTGAGCAACAAGATCAGAGACTTCATGGAACTCCTTTATTTTCTATAGTTTACTTCCAGGAAGCCACCTTGGGAGGAGGGACAATTTTTGCCTCGATGATCCAGACCCTGTTATTAGCTAAAATGGGAGGACGAAGGAGCCTTCATGTTTTGGAACCTGTTTAGAAGAAGAGAATCAAGTGAAGAGAAGATCGTCTCCGCGGTGGTGTCTCAAACGCAGGATATTCTGAATGATCTTCATTCCAAGCTCGACCTTCGCTTCAAAGAAATGAGCGCTCAGATTCACGAAGTGGAACTCGGGCTGGTTCAGATGGAAACAAAGCTTCTCACTAAAGACCTCCGGGACAAGCAGGCCTATGGTCTTCTCCACTACAAGCTTCATGAGGCTAAAGCGCCGAAGCTCAGCGAAGAGATTGAAGATCTCGAGTCGAAACTACGTCAGAAAGATTCTTTTAAAGATCAGTAGGTCAAACGCTGAAAATCACTTCTTTGCGCTATCTGATTATAGAAATCATGGTGTCTAATTCCTTAACAGCATTCCTTTTTTACAGGTCCATGTATTACTAGTTAAAAATTCAGATTATCCTTCAGAAAACAAAGGATGATCTATGAAAACAGGACTACTTTCTCTCGCTTTCCTTGCTGTTTCCCTTCCAAGTTTCGCTGCCTACAAGTGTGACTTTGAACTCAGCCGAGAGGGGAAGATTGTGAGTTCTCCCTCGATCTCTGCGAACAACGGAACCATGAGTGGTGGTTACCAGGGGACCCTCTTTGTCGAAATCCAAAAAGGTGATTTGTATAAGAAGCCATCAAAGTGGGAGGAGATGAAACTTGAGATTGGCGGCATGATTAATGGCTGGAACGAGGAAGATGGCGGACAAATTGCAAAAATCACTATTTACCGGACTCACAAAGGTGCTACGAAAGACCGTTTCGTATCTCTACCTGGTGACGGCCAGATTTTAATCGATGGTGTGGAATTTCAGGGCGAAACATTCCGGGAATTGAGCTTCGAGGATTACAATCTTAAAATCAGCTGTGGCAAAGCTGAGGACCAGTACGGACCCTTCATCATTTAAAAAACAATTCATCGAGTCAGGTCGTTAGACGAAAAACCAATATTGATCCGGCCAGGGAAGTCCTCTTTCCTGGCTTTTTTATTTGAGAGTTTTTCCTTCAGGTTCCTAATCCAGGGATCATCGGAGGAAATCTGACCAAGATAATTCAGAGACTCTTCACGTCTTCCTTGTTGCCAGAGAGACCAGGCGAGCATTTCCACATTTGTTTTATCGTCAGGGAACTTTTCCATGAGATCCCTGGTCATGGTTTCTAATGCCTGAGGTTCAAGACCTGTCTTAAGAAGCACATCCAGGGGGCGAAGATCCGGGTTCGATTGCATTTGCTCCGAACCAATCACTTCATAAATCTCATTTCGAACATCAGGAGGAAGTTGCTTGGGATCACCTTCAGAAATCACGGCCGAGGTCGCCCACACCTTTTGCATGGCCACATCATCGGGAGCTTCATCTAAAAATCTGCGAGAGATCTCTTTAAGTTTTTTAAAATTCGGCTCTTCCTTGGAAAATTCATCAAAAATAAAATCCATAAGCTCTTCACGGTTACCTGGTTCCTTCATCTCCCGCATGCGCATCTGCGCACGAAGGGCGAGCACCGCCACCTGACATTCCTGAACCTGGAGGTTTTCGTGACCGCAGGCCTTAAGGACCTTTTGGATCCTCTCCACGTAAAACTGATCCTGACAGCCCTGAATGGACTCAAGGCTCGTGAGGGAGAGCCAGTCTTCAGGATCCTGATTAAAATCCATCCGATCAAGTTCCGAGCGAAGAGAGGAGCACTGGGGAGATTCATCCTTAGGAACAGATTTAACTGGCGGTCTATTAGCTTTAAGAATTCTTGAAGACGGAGGCACGAATGGCTTAGGCTGGGGATCCTCTTTGATTCCTGCAAACTCTTTGAGTTTTGGCTGAGCAAAGTAACCACTTAAAGCAAGCAGCAACACAAAAAGAGGGAGGATCAGTTTTTTCATTGAGGGGAGACGATGCGCCCGACAAGATCGTAGTCCAGGACTTCGGTGATCTCGACTTT
>CAZPFM010000014.1:0-13888 GCA_964585845.1 uncultured Bacteriovorax sp. | reverse complement strand
CGGGATTTTCTTTAATGTCAGGATTAATGTTCACATCATAGACCTTGATGCCGTAATCACCTTTTTGCTTGCCCAGTCCAATCATCATCAGAGGAATGAATTTCTGAACCGCAAAGTCGAAAGTAAAGCCACGGCTATAGCCCCGGTCATCGTAAACCTGGATAGTCTTTGAATCCTTCCGAAGAATCTGGATTCGTCGGATGATATTCTCATTCACACTGGCCTGAGCACTGAAGTCCACCGGTGCAAGATAGGAATTGGTTGAAGCCTGGCCATTGATCTGCGGGATGAAGGATTCTGTAAAGATAAGGGATTCTCCCACACCAAGCTTACTGTTAAGCTCTGAGACTATTTCTGAGAGTGCACTGTCTTCTTCCTTTATGTCCCAGTCACTGTCAGGGGTTTCGGAATTTTCCAGTTGAGAGACTTTTCTTAATTTGTTTTTAACCTGCCAGCGCAAAAGAGGTACCGCGATATTCCGGTAAGGCTCCTTCATGGCCGACTTAAGATTGCGAAGTGGTTTCAAATGACTCCAGGTGCGGGAGACAGTGACTTTGCCGGCAAAGGCGACGTTAGGGACGTAATCGATATTTTCCACTCCGATGTGACCACCAATGCGGTAAGTCCAGCCGATGGAATCAGCAATCTGAACGAGGTTATCAGTTCCGAGATAATTTCCCACAACGATATCCCGGGAGGCCCGAAGTGAAGCATCAGCGATAGGGGAAAACCAGGTGGTCACCGGGAAGATCAGAAATTCTCCGGTTTCAACGAAATGATTGAGACCTTTTTTGAATTGCTTGAAAACAAAGTCCGCTCGCTCTTTTTTCGGATTCGAGAGAATGAGTTCTTTATTGATCTGAGCAAAGATATTGTCCATGAGAATGGCCTGGACCTTGGCCAGAGCGTACCAGTGGAAATCCCGGAAGGGAGACTCCGGGTCTCCATGGGAGAAGCGGCTGGCGTACCCTGGCCAGTCTTCGATTTGAAGCTTGCCTTTCTTAAGGTAAACCCCACTTGAGATCTTGTTATCGACCTTGATCTTCGGAGAATCCATTTTGAAGAGTTTAAATAGCTCATTAATTCTTGAAAGGAGCTTTTCCTCGATCAGAAGAGAGACTTCTGATGGGTAGTAAGAAAGTCTTACTGCTGTTCTGATCTCGTCTTCCGATAAGGTGGCAAGCCGCTTAAGAATCCAGCGGGCATCATCCTTAGTTGTAGAGAAGGCTCCTCTTGTAAAATGAGGAAGAATGATTTCACCATCACTAATCCGGCCTACACTCCATTCGTATTTGTTAGCACTCTCTCCCAGATCAAGAAGTGCATAGGGAACGATGAGTGCGCGAAGAGTTCTATTGGTGAGATTCTTCGGCGGAACACCCTGAGAGAGATTAAAATGGTCACGGCTTGAAGGCACAGTGAGTGCAACATCCCTAAGTTTAACTCCATAGCTAAAGCCATTGAGGGAAAGGGTCCATTCACAGCCTGATTCGATATTGGCCGCATGGTATTTTGATGAAGCGAAGGCATTAAGCTCATCCTCAGTAGGGAATTGAATCTCCTTAATCCACCGGCAAGAGGCTCCCGCTGTGGCCCTCGGGATCATGCTTTCCATAAATTCTTTATGCTCTTCTTTTGCAGAGAATTGTACGGAGAGCTCTGGAACCCATTTCATGGAAGGGATCTCATAACCCAGAAGACGGAGGAAATTTTTCCGAAGAAGCATGGTATGGAGAGTTTTATCCAAATGGACAATGACCGTTGTACTTCCCACCTGGGCATTGAAACGAAAAAGACCAGAGGCCGAAAGGAGAGCACCTTTAAAGTCGAAGAGCTCATTACCCCGGACCTCAATTTCATCCTCAACAAACTTAGGATTCGTCTTATTCCAAAGAGCACTAGGAGCCGGGTCGAGGTTTTCGAGTTTTACTCCTGAGAGGCTCAGCTCATGGGCCTCATCAGACCGAAGGATTCGTCCTTCGTAGAGAAGATCATCACTGGGAAAGCGAGAATCATCAAAAGGGATGCTGGCAAACTCCTGGGCATGGGCGCTTAAGCCACCAGCGAAGTGGACCATAAGACCAGAAATAAGAGCAAGACGAAGAATGAGCATGGGACTACTCATCGCAAACGCGGTGCCAGAGAAATTCGTTAAAATGTGTTGAGTTTCAATTTAGATATTCCCGATTTCAGTGGCTTAGTGGGCGATTGGAACCCTGGCATTGGATTGACAATCAAGGGGTGAAAATGATCTAGATAAGTGTTTAAAACGTAGACAGTCAAAGGAGCTCATCATGAAAGCCCTGATCCTTGTTTTCTCTCTTCTCATCCTCGCTCTCAGTGCAAAGGCCGAAAGTCCTGAAGACTACGTTCGTCTTCTCAGTGACGATGAGCTCGTCTCTCTTATGGGATCATATCCTGCCAAGGGCTCCTACGAAGAATTCATGGATTTTGCCACAATGATGAAGCTTCAGATTAAGCGCACTAAGGCCGAATGTGAGAAAGCGGCAAGTGACGAAGACATTAGCATCCAGAATCTCTTTGGCACTCCCAAGGGGCCTTTAACAAAATCCGAGGCCCGATGGGCAACGGCACGTCTTCTGATTCACATGGGTGAATCCGGTGCCAATATCTTAAAGGCAAAGTCCCTATTCAAAAGACCTCGTCCTTATATCCGAAACCCGCTTATTATTCCGTGTATCAGTAAAGAGAGCTCTTATGCTTATCCTTCAGGGCATACGGCATTTGCTCGCTACCTCGCCTTGGCGTTATCTCGTCTTCACCCAGAGAAGGCAGAGGCCCTCATGAAACGGGCCGATGAAATCGCCTGGGGTCGTGTGGTTGGTGGAGTTCATCACCCTACAGATATTGAGGCTGGAAAAAAACTGGCCGATGAACTGGCGGCAGAAAGACTTTATTCCAACGAATTTGAATTACTCTTAAGTGAGAAGTAAAAAAAAGCCACTCTTAGGAGTGGCTTTTTTTTTGGACTATTTCACATTCCGTCTTCGGAATGCCCGGTATGAGAAATTCACTTCGCTGGTACTGAATCTTGTTTTCACTCGTCCCTGATCTTCCAGGGCCCGTACGTGAAGGGGTAGGCGGTAATACATGGCCGACTTCACATGGAAGCAATGCTCCTCACCGTATTTATTTTCACGATAATGGCGATAGGTTGTCACCGGACAGGATTTCTTTGAGCGGATAAAGATATCTGACCAGGTCTTCCGTCCGAGAGGACCCCGGGAGTAGCGTCGATCCATCATCATCTCTTCAATGATGGGAGAACCGTCTTCATTTGTTCCTTTTTTCACGAGCACAGTTGGGGTCACGTGAAACCACCAGTGATAGCGGTAGCGACGAATGTAGGTCTGGGTGAAGAACATGAAGATCTTCTGGGAGATAAGCCCTCGTCTTTTCCAGTCCTCATAGGTCCAGACCTGGGCGCGGTCTGTACATTCAGACTTATTGTACCAACTGGTATTCATACCGCGGAAGATCTTGTAGGCGGCATCATAATTGTCCAGGACAGTGGGTGCCAGGGACTCAGTGAAGGGGGCCTCACTTTCATCTGGGACTTCCTCATCAGGGAGGGAGCTAATCGCCTTCAGGTTATGCTTATTATCGATGTCTATTCTCACCCGTGAGCCAGGGAGGGCCTCTGTGGCCACAAGCTCTCTGTCGTGGGTGTAGATGACTTCACCGCTTTCTAAAAAGATCAGGGCTTCCTGCGCTCCCTTTCCGAGATCCACCGACTCGATTCGTTCTTCCAGGACCCGGGCATGGGCCGAGAAAGCGAAAAGGGCCGTGATGATGAATAAGACTTTCATGAGAATCCTCCTCTTTGACTTTCACGAGTCTAAAAGAAGAGGGGAGAAGACGCACGAAGGAGAGCATCGTCAAATACTTTACTCAAATTTAAGAAGTGATTAAGGAGGGAATCGGGAAGGCCCGGATAGGCCTTCCCCGGGAAGAAAATCTAGGCCGCTTTCTTTTGTGAGCGTTTACTGGAAGTTTTTCTTTGGGATTTCTTTGGGAGAAGCTTTTGGTACTCTTCGAGAACCATCTGAAAAAGCTCCCAGGATTCCTCGGGTCCTGTCACACAGTACTGAGCGTGAAAGTTTTCCCAGAGGTCGTAGTCTTTTTCTTTTAAGAGATTAATAAGAAAGTAACAGCGCTGCAGGTAATTGTGCTGATTTTTATCTGGAATAAGCGACAGGGTCATAAATCACTCCTTTGCTTGGACGAAGAGACTTATCGACCAGATGTCCGATAAAATTTGACAGTTAAGCTAAGGTGCTTGAATCCTGAATGAATTTCTTTTCATCAAATTTTATTTTCCCCTTCCGATAAGATGCCTGACACGGATGAATTGCTTTTTTCTAAGGAACGGAAAAGCTCATGGGATTTAGGGTTAATACCAATGTCTCGTCCATGCACGCGCAGACCACATTAAAGACGGTCAATCGCGAGACGGAGGAGAGCTACAATAAACTGAGCAGTGGTCAGCGGATCAACAAGGCCGCAGACGATGCCGCAGGCCTAGCTATCTCTGAGAAGCTGAAGGCCCATGTCCGATCTTCCCAACAGGCCAATCGCAACGCCAACGATGGTATCTCCCTGGTGCAAACCGCAGAGGGAGGTCTTAACGAATCATCCTCACTTCTCTCCCGCATGAAAGAACTCGCCATCCAGGCCGCCACTGATACTCTCGGTGATAAAGAGCGCTCTCTGGTGCAGATGGAATACGAGGGGCTGAAAAGTGAACTCGAAAGAATTTCCAAAAACACAGAATTCAATGGAAGAAAGCTTCTAGATGGCTCAGGCTCAAAACTGGATTTCCAGGTCGGAGTCGGTGCGATTGGATCTGAAGATTATATCTCCTA
This sequence comes from uncultured Bacteriovorax sp., assembly GCA_964585845.1. Classification (GTDB taxonomy): domain Bacteria; phylum Bdellovibrionota; class Bacteriovoracia; order Bacteriovoracales; family Bacteriovoracaceae; genus Peredibacter. The sequence continues at coordinate 9,002 of CAZPFM010000014.1, read as the reverse complement.
TAATTCCGGTGCTCTTAATTCGGGAATGGAATCTCTCGGAGTGGGACAGGCAAGAGTCTCCACCAAGGCCCAGGCCCAAAACAGTATCACTCTCATCGACGGCGCTATTAATAAAATCTCCGCCCATCGCTCCACACTTGGTTCGATTCAAAACAGGCTTCTTACAAGTTCAAATAATCTCATGCTCTATAATGAGAATATGAATTCAGCTAACAGCCGAATCCGCGACGTGGACTATGCTGTGGAGACAGCCAACCTTGCTAAAAATTCCATCCTGAATGATGCTGGTTCTGCGGTTCTCACTCAGGCCAATAACGATCCTAAGACCGTCCTGAAACTTCTTTAGTTCATCTTGAAAAATCCTGCCGAGAGTTTTTGGCGGCCTCAAAAATCAGCCGATATATGTTTTTGGCAGTGAATGAAATCAATGTCTTCTGAATTTCGAGAGCCTTGAGAGAATTTTTGAAAGTGCTAAGATCGGGGGCATGAAAAATAAAACCAAGCCATTTATTTTTACCCTCCTCTCAGCCCTTTGCTTCATCGAGCCTGCGATGAAGATTCTCTACTTCAAAGCGATCACGCATTTTGATTTCATCGTGATCCTGAGTAACCTTCAGGCGCGGGATAGCTTCTTTGAGGTCTTTGACTTCTGGCTCGCTTTCCCCATCGCTGGATTTCTCATCCTGAAGCTGCGTAAATGGACTTACTTTGGATTCATGTCCATTCTGAGCTATGTTCTCTATAAGATCGTGACCTATGAGGAGTATACCTGGCCTTATAATTCGGATTCTCCTTTCATGTACAATTACGTGGTGGCGGGCCTTGCTTTGGCGGTCTTTGTCTACTTCCTCTTTCCTAAGGCCCGGGAGCCCTTCTTCGATCGCCGTATGCGCTGGTGGGAAATTAAAGAGCGCTATAATGTTCAGTTCTCCTGTCAGGTGCACACCAAGAATCTTTCCTTCTCTTCTCAGATCCTGAATATCTCCGAGTCCGGGGCCTTCATTAAGGAAAATTCCTATTTGAAGGTTGGCGATGAGCTGGATATCGATTTCTCTTTCATGGGTCACACCATGAGTCTTCCGATGAAAGTTGTTCATCGGTCAGAATCGGATCATCGCAGAGGTTTTGGAGTGAGCTTCCGTTTCTCGACTCTGGGCCAGAAAGTTAAAATGGCAAAGATCATTAAGATCATCCGGAATTCTCACGCCGTTTTTAATAATTCAAAAGACCTCAAGATCGTCGCATGATAGTCTCTGGTCATGGCCCGAGCTCTCTACGTCTACGCACCTCTTGATGTCCGCCTGCTTGAAGAAGTAGTGGAGTCCCACGTGGAATCATTTGGAGAGGAGATTAAGGATCTTTTCTCCGATGACGAACTCGAAATCTTTCATCGGCAGCTGGATGAAATGGCCCCTTTTTCCGTGAGTGCAAAGCCTCATGAGCTCCAGTTTGATGACTTTGAGGCGGACCCTGATAATAAAGAGAAGCGTGATCTCTTTGGGAGAGTTCATTCTCTGGTGGTCCTGGAAAATCTTCCCTTCCTCGAGACCAATGTTTTCCAGGTGAGTTCCATCCGTGCCTTCCTGGAGCGTCTCCCAGAGGTTCTGGTGGATGAGGAGGGGCTTGGGGATCTCCTCAGTAAGGATGAGTACCTTCAAAAAATCGCATCTCTTAAAGGCATCGAGACCGTCTTAAAAGAGGTTTCTCCCAGAGTTGCTCCCGTATCAAAACCGAGTTTTATTCCCGTGGAGCCGATCGATTTTCTCATCCGGGACGTCTATCAGGAAATGGAGCGTATCTTGCGGGAAAAACTCCTGGAAAAAGTTCTCATAGACCTTCGCTCTGAAAAAGAGACTCTGAAAGATCTCTTCTTTATTGTCCGGGAAGGGCAATTGCCACCAGATGAGCTTTTTAAAAGAAGTGGTCTCTCAGCAAAGAATTTTGACGATGACCTTGAGAAATTAAAGTTCTTCCTGAAAAGAAGAGGAAAATAAGAAGGGGCCTTAATAGGCCCCTTCTTTTTAATTCTCGATTTTGATTACCATTCCCATGGCCAGCTAAAACCACCGTCATCATCTTCATCTTCTTCCTCAGGCTTTGGATCTCTGTTTCCACCAGAAGTGCTTCCTGAGGTCGTTGTGCTTCCACCAGAGGTGCTTCCGCCACTGACTCCACCTGTGCTGCCCGGTACAGGATTTCGTTCTTCCTCTGGGGTTCCTGTCGTTCCACCGGAAGTCCCAGGTGTGGTCCCGCCACTACCTACGTCAGTATTATCTTCACCGGTTTCAGTGTTGCTTGGGCCTTCGTAGGTCGTTCCATTTCCTGGAATCTCGCCTGCACCTTCTGGGGCCGGACGATCCTGACCTTCTTCCACTCCGCCCACTGGCATGTCTGCTGGAATTTGATCCACATACTCTTCCCCTGCAATTTCATTCTGTGGCATATAGATCCCACAGGCCACGGGAAGGGTGACGTAACTTGGGTAGCGCTTGGCACTGGCGACAGTCTCAGGCAGTTCTGCGGCACGCTCAGCGCTGAATCCCTGAATCATCACCACTTTACCTGTGATCGCCAGACCCTGGTCTTCGGCGAGCTTAACGATATTATCTTTTTCATCCCAGTCTTTTCCTTTAAGGTCTGACCAGAAATGTTTAAAGCTCGTTGTCTCATTCCAGGTATAAGATCCGTTTTCAAAGGCCTTTGGCCAGAAGCGGTTCTGAGAGCGCTGGGAGCTGATATCAGAATCCAGGGGAACGATAATGTTTCCCACCACCGCCATGGCTTCCTGGATATCAATGAAGCCATCTCCATTGGTATCATCAGAAAGATTCGGGCAGCGATTTCCCATGTGGATATTCTGAAAATGGGCCGCCGAAGGGGAGCCTAAGCTGAAGCGAACAAACATCTTAAGAGTGTTGTCTTCCCGGAGAATCACCGCTGATCCCGGAATATCCCCATTCACCTGGGGATTGAGGGTGATGAAATCGGCCACATAACGACCCTGGATATTGTCCCCGGTGGCAGCAGCACGGGCGGCGGCTGCTTCCGCGTCCTCAATCATGCTCTCCCGGTCTCCGAGAACTTGTTTTCCGGCCTTACCACAACCCACAACAAGAGTGGCGAGCATGAGGCTTGATACGATCTTCGTTTTATTAATCTTCATGATTGATCCTCGTCAAAAGTTAAAGGCTCACGCCGAAAGCTTCTAGGTATGCTGCACGGACTTCGTCCATGTTGTAGGCATTCTTCGAATAATTATCCCAGGACTCATAGAGTTCAAGGTCCATAGGCTGCCAGGTGTACATGTGGGTGCGGATAAAGTAGCAATTCATTCCCCACGGATGGTTGGCGTAGTCAGAATATTTCTTCACAACCTTGCACTTAAGATCTCTTGGGGAGTGATAGTCTGCCCAGGCCTGGAATTCATAAGGGCGGGAGAGCCATTTCACGTCGAGAACTCTCTCTTTAACAACTCCATCCTCATCCATAACATGAGCATAGGGGGCCACGTGGAACCACCACTCGTGTCCAGTTTTTCTCACATAGTCCTTAGTCCAGAAGACAAAGACTTTGTTGGAGCGAAGGGAGTGTTTTTTCCACCATTCATAGGTCCAGATCATGGCGCGGTTAAAGCACTGAGTGACTCTTTCAGTGATGGGACGCCGGCTTTCTGCGATATAAGCCTTCGCCTTGGCCATGCTCTCGATAGTGGTTGGCACGTATGGGTGAGGGAGATCAAGGATTGATTTCGGAGCACTCGTTTCGTAAGGGGCTTCGGAAGTCTCAACATCAACGATATTTCTTCCCTCATCAAGAGTGAGCCGGAGCCATTCACCCCGGGATTTTGAAAATTGAAGTTCCTCAATGAGCTTGAGGTTAAATTCGTCGATTTTAGCGACGTGACCACTTTTAAGAAAGACGAGGATCTCGTCTCCCTGATGATTCCCAAAGTCCACATCGTGGATCTTAGTGACGATCTGATTTTCTGCGTGAACCTGTAATGTTAGTAGGAAGACAAGGAGACCTAAAATTCGCATAAGAAACCCTCACTGGTTAAATTTCGAAAACTCGACACGCAGTATTTGACACTGAAGTTTTTATGTCTACTAAAGCTCGCTTTAGATACAGCGAGGGGTGCATTGGAAGCGGGGTTCTGGCGAAGGGAATAAATGATAAGAAGAGACTTAACAACTCTCTTATTCTCTGGTCTTAGACCCCGCTCAGGAAAGCGGGGTCCGGAGAGATATTAAGTTTTTTAAAACCTTATTAAGCGGCAATTGTTGAAAAATCCTCCACGGAGTTCTCCCTGATCGCCTGAATCATTCTCTGATAGGCCTTTTGGGACTGAAGAAGGTTTGCGTAAACTAGTTTTTGACGGACTTCGCTCAGTGAGTCGATGACCCCCAGGGCTTCAGTCACGTGGTGCGGATCTTCTTCTCCGTGAACCCTCAGAAAGGTTGAGGCCTTTTTAGAGTGATGCTGACAGATTTTTTCTGCGAGAAAGCTGCAGACCTCAGAGGCGACATCTTCAAGGAGCAGGATATAACCCATGAGGATCATCGGGTCTTCATGCTCGATTTTAAAGTACTGAGTCTCCCAGAACATCCTGGTTTCCGCTCTCTCAGGAAAATCTTCCAGAAAATAGCCCAGGTTTTCGAGATCTTTTTTCACCATGAGGTCATGGGCGTTTTCCTCAGAGAGGTGCTGAAGAAAGCGCTTCTGATATTTCCGGTCTCCGTCATCCATAAGCCCCGCCGCCAGAGCAAGAAACTTCTCGGAATGTCGTACGTAGTAGTAGGTCTGTGCCAGGTAATCCCCCACCGCCCGCTTGGAGTCCCAGGGAAATTGTTTTAAGCATTCAATCATCTCTGATTTTTCTTTTTGGTAATTAAGCCGCATACCTTTCTCCTTGTGGATGGCATTTATCATTTCGTTCTTTCCAGATATTTCCTTTGAGTTCATTAAGGGCGGGGGAACCGAGATCAATGAAGAGGTTACGGGGCCAGTAGAGGAGGTCGGCGATTTCACCCTTAATCTTTGCGCCATCCTGAAAATAGGGAACATTCCCATCGAGGAGCTGAGCACCCAGACTCTGACAAAGCTTCTCATTGGAGCGGATCTTTCGGGCCGCGGTGACCATGATGCCTGCATCGGTTGTGAGAAATTTTTCCAAAAAAAGGGCGAGAAGCAGAGACTTCCAGTTGATTTCTGACGAGCGCCCCCGAAAATCAGGATGGACCGTGAAAGCTGAGGCCAGTGCCAGGGGAGAGTCCCCACAGAGTTGAGAGATGCTATTAAGACTTTTGGAGGTCCAAAATCTGAAAAAGGAGTCATCAAAGGTGAGTTCCGAATTTAAAGGAAGAAGTCGGATCATGGCTAAACCCACACAGCTTTTACCGCAGATGAGTGAGACGATGATATCCTGACGGGAGAACTCATCAGAAAAGAGCTGCTTATTGATCTTCATTTCTTTTTCGAAGACCTCTCCCCAGACTCTTCTCCAGCAGCGGTATGTGAGCTCCCGGTCCTGGGCCAGATCTACGGATGCGTCTTTTCCAGGAAACACCGAAAGGCGGATATTCTTTGTTGGATTGAAATAAAGGAGATTTTGCATGCAGTGTAGGTTAGCTCAGAGCTGGCCATACAAAGATGTGATGAAGGAAATTGGGCCAGCGAGAAGATCACCCTTGCATTTGCCTGAGAGTTCTTTGCTGGCTTTATTAAGAAAGGGTTCAAAGCCCTTAGGATGGCTTCAAACTGCCCGCTCTCTGTGGCAGGCTAGGCGCGGTCTAAAGATATCCTTATGTTTGACCCTTGAGCGAGCTGGTGCTGAGGAATGAGGGCCGACTCAAACTCCATATCTCCTCCATAGGAGTGAACAAAGGAGCGGGCGATGGAAAGCCCAAACCCATGGCCCATCTCACCTTCAGTCCCCTCAGTACTTGTGACCTGATCTTCCTGGAGAAGCTTATCAATAACTTCTTTTGGAATTCCTGGTCCCGCATCCTTCACTTCCAGAGTCACTCCTGGACCCTTCTCCCGGGCAATGATCTCAATGACCGATCCCGGGCGGGAGAATTTAAGAGCATTACTGATGAGGTTACTTAATACACTGTGAGTGAGGGAGGCCTTGTCCGCGAGAACCTTGGTCTTTCTTGAAGTATAGTTTGAGAATTTTAAGTCGATTTTCTTCTTTTCCAATGACTGAGCAAAAATAAAGGAGACTTCCTGGAAACAATCCTCCAGAGAAACCGGCGCCAGGGCCAGGCTCTGGTGACCTTTCTGCACAAGATACCGGTTCTTCACTTGTTTAATGATCTCTTCAATGGAGCCCGCGGACTTATTGATTTTTTCAACCCGGGAGTCCACGACAGTTTCTCCGAGGATTTTATCGGCGTAGAACTTAATCACCATCAGAGGGTTAGCAATGTCGTGCATGAGGACCTTCAGAAGACCCTCGTTATCTTTAAGAGACTGACGAAGCTTAACCGTCTTTTCATCCACCAGTTGCTGAAGTTTTTCATTTTCCTTCATCTTGGCATCTTCTAGGGCGATGGAGGGAAGAAGAATGGCGATAGTGTCATAGAGAGCATAGGAGACTAGCCATCCCCAGAGCTGAGTCTCTTCCTGCATACGGAAAAGAGCGAAATTGATACAATGAATGGCCATAATGAAGACAATCCCCCCCAGAAGTTTCTGAAGTCGGGTCGAAACCCCTCGATTCTGGAAAAGAATGCTCCAGCCAGTGAGAAGCAGGGGAGCAGCGGTCGCTAGGGCAAAGGGCATGGCGTAGTAGTGGAAGGGCATTCCCAGGCTATACATGGCCTGAGCTAAGGGAAAAGAGAGCCCGTAGATCACGAGCATCGGCTTCCAGGGAAGGGTTTTTCCGATCACCTCAAGACCAATCATGGCAAAAATTGTCATCGGGATGAGGGTGCTGGAATAGGCCAGGGCAATGAAACGAGGATCTCCCTGAGCGAAGGACTGGAGGATAAAGGTCAGGAGGACCGCAGGCCAGAAAAGAGAGAGGAGCCTGTAGATCCGCTGGTTTTTCACCAAGAGTAGGATGAAGTTAATGACCATATTGAGGGTCACAAAACCAAAGAGGACCTTAAAAAGAATGGGCATAAACTGGGTCTGGGTCATAATTTCATCTCGTTTTAATGTGCTTTTACTAGGGGGATACTACCCCATTCTGCCCTGATAAAAGCTAGACTCTGTAGAAGATTCACGGTTTAGACATTCCCTCTTGGAGGCCCTGAAACGATGGCTATACCTCGAGAAATACAGAGTTTTCAGAGGGGATCCCAAGGGAGGCCAGAGGGAAGAGCTTAGGAAAAACGGTGTGAGTTCTCCCCCCTCAGGAAAGAGACAACCCATCATGGGAAGAGGTCCGGGGTGAGGGGGGAGGGCCTTTTCCCTCGGGGGAGGGCCAATTTTTTTTGTTTGCCAGAGAGAAAGAACTGGGTAAGACTTATTTTAAATAGAAGATTAAGAATGAACTTAACTTCATTGATACTAACTTCCTGGAGGAATTCATGGCTAAGAAAGCAACCAAGAAAGCAGCTACTAAAAAAGCTCCTGCTAAGAAAGCAACTGCAAAGAAAGCAGCGACTAAAAAAGCTCCTGCTAAGAAAGCAACTGCTAAGAAAGCAGCTACTAAGAAAGCACCTGCTAAGAAAGCAACTGCTAAGAAAGCAACAGCTAAAAAAGCTGCTCCTAAAAAGAAATCAGCTCGTAAGCCAAACGCTGCTTTCATGCAGGCCCTCACTCCATCTGCAGCTCTTGCTGAAGTGATCGGAGCTGCTGCTGCTGCTCGTACTGAAGTTGTGAAGAAAATCTGGGCTTACATCAAGAAGCACAACCTCCAGAACCCTAAGAACAAGAGAAATATCCTTGCTGACGAAAAACTCCAGAAGGTTTTCGGTAAGAAAGAAGTTTCTATGTTCGAGCTCGCCGGCATCATCGGTAAGCACCTTAAGTAATTTCTCTCTAAGGCCGTCCTTCGGGACGGCTTTTTTTTTGCCCTCCATCTAACACATACTCACCACTCAAGTACTCTTCCATGACATAGATCATCTTTGCTTCATCCGATGGTGTGCCTAGAATATTCAGGTAACGTCGAGCAGGAGAAAGCATGACCGACCCCTACGCCACCCTGGGCTTAAGTTCCGGGGCTTCATTGGATGACATTAAGAAGGCCTACCGTAAACTGGCCAAAAAATATCATCCCGACCTCAACCCCGGGAACAAGGAAGCGGAGAAAACCTTCAAAGAACTTTCCCACGCCTTTGATCTCATCGGGACCGCCGAGGCCAAGGCCAAGTGGGACCGGGGAGAGACGGATCAGCAGAAGCAGCATCAGTACGAAGAATATATGAAAAGAGGCCCAAGAGGTGGTGGTGCTCGCTATGGCCAGACCCAGGGAGGTGGTGGCCGCTATTCCTATTCTTTCGGAGAGGAAATGGGGGATGATGATATCTTCTCAAGCTTCTTCGGCGGAGGGGGGCGAAGCCGGGGCTTTGGAGGCGGGGCGGGCCTTAATATCCCGGGGCAGGATGAGACCTATAAGCTCGAGGTGGAGTTTCGGGATGCGGCCCTTGGGGGTGAGACCTTGATTACCCTTCCAAGCGGAAAGAAGCTTCAGGTGAAGATCCCTGCGGGTATTCAGGAGGGCCAGAAGCTAAAGTTCAAAGGACTCGGGGGTCAGGGGATAGGGGATGCTCCTCCGGGGGATGCCTATATTGAAATCATGGTAAGGCCTTCAGAGAAGTTTCGCCGAGAGGGAAAGGATATTCTCTCTGAGGTCTCTATCAGTGTCTTTGAGGCCATCAGTGGGGGAGAGATACCCGTTGAGACAATTGACGGAAATGTTCTTCTGAAGGTTCCTGCAGGGGTCTCCAGTGGCTCCCGGCTGAGGATTAAGGGAAAGGGTGCCGGTAGTGGAGAGACCAGAGGAAATCATCTGGTGGAGCTTAAGATCGCATCACCTAAGAATCCCG
>CAZPFM010000013.1:0-13904 GCA_964585845.1 uncultured Bacteriovorax sp. | reverse complement strand
ATATTTATTCTGGAATCTCGCGGCTTCTAAGGCCCTGATGGCCAATTCAGAGTTGCCGTGAAAAGGAGCATACCTGAGAACAAGTTGAACCTTGTCATCAAATTCCTTCATCAGTGACTTCACGACGGGATAGAAGGCCCGGCAGCTTTCGCATTCAGGATCAAGAAACTCACTGATGACAACCTTGGCTTCCGGGTTGCCGTATCTTGGGGAATAGTCCCTGACAAATAACTCTGATTCACTGGAAGCAAGAAAACTTAATCGCTCTTTTTCAGAATTTTTATAAAGAAAAGCGGCCAGGGCGAATGCGCCCAAGAGAAGAACACCTGAGAGCGCATAAATGAAGACTTTATTTTTCATTGGATAAATTCCTTTTGAGAGCGAAGAGTAGAATGAGAAGAATACTAAAAGCGATCCATGAAAGCATCGGGATAGTGACAAATCCCATCCAGTTAATAAAAACCGTGGAGCAGGACACACCCTCTAAGCAGGGCGAAGCACTCTCGGGGATAATCCCGTAGTGGAGCAGGTTATGATAGAAAGCGGTGAACCAGCCCACAAAGGCCAAGGGGGCCGCAAAGGCAAAGGTCGCCTCGGGTCTTCTGAACGCTCCCACTGTAAAGATCAAAACAAGTGGGTACATGGCAATTCTCTGATACCAGCAAAGGACACAGGGAGGAAATTGCATGACCTCACTAAAAAAAAGACTGCCGAGAGTCGCCACTAAGGCCGTAATCCAGCATGAAAACGCTATGAACTGACTTCTTTTCATTCATTATCCCTGATAAAGAAAAACCTTAACACATTTCGATGCACTTCGGGAATGCAGAGCGGATGACTTGCTCAGACTCTCTTTCTAAAATGGGCCACCACAGGAGGTGGAAAATGACTAAGGATGACAAACTCGATTATAACGAACGGGCCGATGGATACGGGAGTGCAGGAGCGGAGTCTGAGCACAAGGAGCTCCCCTATGAAAAAAAACGAGAGCAGACTAAAGAGGCTACTCCAAAGGCGCCTACCAAAGACGAGCACGGCCAACCCAACCAGCACGGTGAGGTTGATCAATACAGCTTTAGAAATAAATTGAACTAAACAAGTCCCGGTTGAACGATCTCGATCCAGTAGCCATCGGGATCTTTGATGAAGGCGATATTCTTCATTCCGCCCTCACCGAGCTTTTTCTGGAAAGGGACACCGAGATCCTCAAATCTTTTGCAGGCCTTGTGGATATCCGGCACAGACACACAAATGTGCCCGAACCCGCGGGGCTCGGTATTTCCATTATGGTACGGGGTCTCGACGAGATCTTCCGTTCCCCAGTTGTGGGTGAGTTCAAGAACCGCTGAGCGTCCAAAAGTGAATTTTGAATTCTCCGTGGAATCAGTGGGAACACTCTCCCTCTCTCCAAGATAAGCAAGAAAGAAAAGAGAAAATTTCCACTCTTCAAAATCCAGTTTCCGGATGAGTTTCATTCCTAAAACGGACTCGTAGAAATGAAGCGACTTCTTGGGATCCTGAACCCGCAGCATGGTGTGATTGAGAACATATCCGGACGTTTCATTCATTTTTAATTTCCTTGTTCAAGAATCCATTGGGTGGCACTTAAGAGATCTGGGTAATCCCCCTTCTCCCCCACTAAGATTCCTTTGCAGCCGGCCCGGCGGGCAGCTTCAATATCACTATCTCTGTCACCCACAAGAAAGGATTTGGAGAGATCAATGTTCCACTTTTTCTGGGCCTCTAAGATCATTCCAGGCCCAGGCTTTCGGCATAAGCAATTGTCTTTATCCGTGTGAAAGCAGGCAAAGATCTCATCCAACGGGAGAGAGTCCTGAACATGCTTATTCACAAGGTCCACCACTTCCCGGCTCACCCATCCCCGGGCCACATCGGGCTGATTGGTGACAACGATGAGAAGATAGCCCTGAGACTTGAGTTTTTCAGTGGCTTCTTTGACTCCATCGATGAAGGAGAACTCTTCCATGGAATAAGGCGCTCGAGGCTTACCCATCTTAAAGACAGTCTTATTAATAACTCCGTCTCGGTCTAAGAAAATAGCCTTATTCATTTCGTCTGCGTTCCAAGCATTCTCACCCAGATAAGCGCCACTAGAGTCGCCCCGAAGTAAAAGTAGAGACTAGCTGCTCCATCATTATTTTGAATCAAGCGCAGTCCAAAACCTAAGGCCGCAAAGGTTGCGAGAGTGAGGATCAGGGCCGCTTCCAGCCAGAGTTTCGGTTTTGCAGATAGAAACTCAAGTCTAGCTGCACTGATAAGGATCAGAATCGGGACACCTATCTCCATAAGCCCCAGTAGATAAATGGCAGGGCTTACGCCGGGGAAAGAACCGATGAGAGTATTCTCGAACATGCCAACGTATTTAGGCAGCACCATCTCGTGGTGAAAGATCTTAGAGAATCCCGGTAGACCCATAGTGTAGAAAAGAACGGCATACAGAGGAAGCACTTCAATTTCTCTAAGAAAATTTCTCATGGGATCATTGTAGAATTCATTAGTCACCTTGTGAATACCTACTTATCCTCTTCTAAAAACCAGGAGAAAAACGTGAAGCACTTCATTATCATGGCGTTAGTCTTAAGCTCATTTGCCTGCTCCCATAAAGAAAAGACAAAAAAAGATCTCACTCTTCCAAACAACCTGGAAGAAGCCGTTTCAAGTGACTACCGAAGTCCAGAGAACAAGAAAAGAGATGAGTTTCGACACCCCCTCGAGACTCTTCAATTCTTCGGCATTAAAAATGATATGACCGTCATTGAAATCTGGCCTTCGAGTGGTTGGTACACGGAGATCCTCGCCCCCTATCTGGCAGAAAAAGGAAAGTACATCGCGGCCGATCCCGAAAGCGACCCACGTGGTTACACTATGCCACGCAAATCCTGGCTCATTGCTCACCCTGAGATCTCAGCAAAAGTTTATCAAACCATCTTTAACGGAAACGGGGATACAAAACTTGCCAAGGATGGTTCTGTGGACATGATCCTCACCTTCCGGAATGTTCATAACTGGTTACCAAAAGAAAATGTGCTGTCTTCCTTTAAGAGCTTTCATAAGGCCCTCAAGCCCGGTGGAGTTTTAGGTGTGGTTGATCACCGGGCCAATCCATCCATTCCTTTTAATCCCAAGAGCGGATACCTTCTTGAAAAAGATGTTATCTCTCTGGCCCAGAAAGCAGGGTTTAGGCTGGAAGCAAAGTCTGATGTGAATGCGAATCCTAAAGACAAGGCTGACTATCCTGATGGCGTCTGGACACTTCCTCCTCGCTTAAGACTTGGAGACAAGGATAGAGAGAAGTACCTCGAGATTGGGGAAAGTGATCGAATGACTTTGAAGTTTGTTAAAGCAAAAAAGTAGTTCGGCTGAGCGAACTTAAGACCCGGTAAAGAATTCTTTACCGGCATCAATCCTGATTCTCCCTGAATATTGTAAGAAACAATAATAAAGGAGAATTGATTGAAACACTCAGTGTTTGCTGTTCTATTGCTTTTGGCCCTTCGGCAGCCCGCTTCAATTATGGACGAAGTTTACGAAACGTCTGTATATCGTTCGACAGCTTCCGGGGATAAAAATTTTTGTATAAAAAATAATTCTGGCCAAGTTCTGGGAGCGAGTTGTTTTTCAACTCGTGAATTGTGCGAGAAGAGATTAAACTTCTGGCGAGATCTTCCAGGGGATGCTCCGACTCATTGTGAGCAGAAACGATGAGATTTAAAATTAGTACATCCGTAGTAGCAATATGCTTATCACTCTCTTCCTTTTCCCAGGACGAAGTTTTACCCCAGGTGCAACCCGATCCTCTCATAAAACAGATCGAGGAACTTCAGCAGGTCCAGACCGAAAACTCTGAACTCATCAAAAGACTTTTGAAGGACCAATATAAAGATCAGCTGAGCCGAGGCTATATTGAAGTTAAGATTGGAAGAGCTTTAATCGAGCCTAAAGATATAGAAGACGAGAACGATGAAACTTTCAATGACCTCGATAGCGCAAGCTGGCAAAAATTCGAATACGCTAACATTATCGACTTCGAATTAGGAAAGACCGTTCTCACAGATATGGGTAGCAAGCACGAATTTGGAATTGGCTATCAGCATCTTCGATCAAAAAAGCTTGAAGCCAGCTTTATAGATTCCGATACCAATAAAAAAATACGAGTGTTCGAGACAATCCTCGGACACACTCTCTTTGCCCGGTATGCCCATCTTTTTAAAGCTGGAATCTCAGATAAAGCATATTTCGGACCAGGGATAACTATCGGTTACTCCCCTGTGACAAAACTTCTTTTGGAGTTGGAAAGTGGCGACGAGGGAGCTCAAGTCTATGGAGAGAATACATCCATGCTCATAGAAATATTTGCTAAGGGTAAGTTTGAAATAACAAGATATTTTCAAGCTGTCTTTAATGCTGGATACAGACTTCAAAGAGCAGATAACATCAGACTCAATGCTGCTGAACTTGTCACAGTGAAGACGAAGACAGACATCGATGTATCAGGCTTTTACTCGACGATTGGTCTTGCAGCAAGCTTTTAACTTTTTCTCAATTCCTGAGAGCGCTTAACCGCAGCGTTAAGCGCTTCCTTTGAAATTTCATCAAGCTCTTTTTGCTGATAAACCTTAACCGCCTCAATCGTCACTCCCCCTTTGGAAGTCACCTCATCAATGAGAGTCCCCAGTGGCTTATCAGGATTCTCCTCCATAAGCCTGGCACACCCTTTAAAGAGCTGAGACACCATTCCTCGGGATTCTTTTTCACTGACTCCCCAGCTGACAAGATTATCAGCGAGAGTCTTAGCAAAATAGAAAACATAGGCGGGCCCTGAGCCAGTCACGGTTGTGACTTGATCAAAGAGTTCTTCATCATTTAAGGGATAGACTTTTGAGCAGGCAGAAAAATAGGATTCGCATCTTTTGCGCCATTTTTCACTTACCTTTTCTGAGTGAAAGGCAAGACTCACGCCTTCTCCTAAGAGGGCCGGAGTATTCGGCATGATCCGTGTCACCATTTCGGTTCCGAGTTTCTGGGTGATGGATTGCACCGGGACGGCCGCCATGATGGAAATAATATACTTCTCTTTAAGATCAGGAATACTTTGCAGATTCTGAGCGAGTTCTTCAAACTGCTGAGGTTTGCAACCCACGATTAAGGCTTCACAGTCTTTAAGCCCTGAGAGATCTTTGACTGCTCTTCCTACCACCTCGCTTGCGAGTTTCTCGGCCCGGGTATAGGAGGGAGTGAAGGTGACAAATTTCTCTGCGGGCATTTTGCTATGAATACCCTTCACGATAGCAGAGGCCATATTCCCGCAGCCAATGACTCCAATCATCGAGTATGCCCGTCCCCGACAATCACATACCGGGTGGTGGTCATCTGCTCGGCGCCCATGGGGCCGTAGGCATGGAGTTTAGTGGTGGAGATCCCGAGTTCTGCACCAAGACCCAACTGTCCTCCATCATTAAATCTGGAAGAGGCGTTGATCATGACACAACTTGCATCTACGGAATTTAAAAAATTCTCACAGGCCGATGTATCTTCCGAGACAATGCATTCCGTATGGAAGGTCCCGAATTGGTCAATGTGGGAAGTGGCTTCATCGAGGGATTTAACGGTCTTAATGGAGAGGATATTATCCAGGTATTCTGTGGACCAGTCCTCATCGGTAGCGGCCTGTAGGTCCTGCCCTGAGGCCATCATGAAGTCCTTATCCACTCTGAGTTCTGTCCCACGGGACATAAGCTCCTGAGTCAGGCGAGGGGCAAATTCCTTTAAGATATCCTGGTGAACCAACAGAGTCTCAATGGCGTTGCAAACACCCGTTCTCTGAGTCTTCGCATTCAGCACAAGCTTCAGCGCCTTATCGAGATTGGCCTTCTTATCAAGGTACATGTGACAGAGTCCCTGGAAGTGAGCAATGACGGGCATTGTGGCATTCTCATGGACAAATTTCACAAGCTTCTCCCCTCCTCGCGGGATCACCACATCAATGAATTGATTGAGTTCCAAGAGCTCACTCACCACCTCTCGCTTATCCGAGGCTAAGACCTGGACGCATTCTTTGGGAACGTAATGGCCAATCGCTTTCTGGATGATTTCACCCAGGATTTCATTTGAGTGCTTGGCCTCTTTTCCACCTTTAAGGATAATTGAATTAGAAGACTTAATGGCCAGGGCCGCGCAATCCACTACCACATTGGGTCGGCTCTCAAAGATCATGAGGATCACACCGAGCGGGATGCGCTGGCGTTTGATCTTAAGTCCCTTATCATCAGTGAATTCCCCATGAAAGGTTCCCACCACTTCTTCTTGCTCTGAGATGGCCTGAACACCCTGAACCATAGAATCGATCCGAGGACCGTCAAGTTTTAAGCGATCAATCATCGAGCCTGAAAGACCCGACTCTTTGGCTGCAGCAAGATCGAGCTTATTGGCCTCAATGATGTCTTGTTTGCGTTCAACTAGACCCATCGCCATTTTACTTAAGATATTCTTTCTTGTTTGATGATCAAGCTTCATGAGAAGCTTTGAGGCTTCCTTAGACTTCTTCGCTATTTCGATCATGACTTACTCCTTCATTAATAACTAGATTCATTTTAAGGATGACTTCACGGGTGTCTTTTTGCTTAAACTTCACCACATCCTTATGGGAGAACTCGCAAAGTCCCACGGCAAAGGTTTTGCCCTCATACCGCAGATCCACACAGTCTCCCTTGGAAAAACATCCTTCGGTATCAACGATACCATTGGATAAAAGAGGCTTCTCTTCTTGAAGCGCTTCATATGTGGCCTGATCCACATCGATGAAACAATTATGTCTCTTGGTTGTCACAAGCCAGGCCACCCGGTCCGTGTGTTCTGATTGGTTTACCCCAAACATGGTCCCGAGTTCTTTGGTGAGAGGATCAATGATGATCCGACCATTATCTTTTGAGGCTATGAGGCATTTGATCCCCACTTGGGTTGCCTTACCAATGGCCGCGATCTTGGATTCCATTCCTCCCCGGCCCATGGGAGTCTTACTCTTCATATTAATACCTTCTAGGTTCTCTCCATAAGGCACATACTTAATTCTTTCCGCTCCCGGTTCATCCGGGTCCCGGTCATAGAGTCCATTTGCCGAAGTGATAATAAGTAAGAGATCCGCATCCACCATCTGGGCCGCCTGGGCCGCAAGGTGATCATTATCTCCCACGGAGATATCACTAAATGAGATAGTGTCATTCTCATTTAAGATCGGGATGACATTGTTCTGAAGTAAAACCTCAATGGTTTTCTTCGCATTTAAAAAGCGCCCGCGATCCTTAAAGTCTTCATGAGTCAGAAGAATCTGGGAACAGATTCTCTCATTCTCTTCGAAGAGGTTGGTGTATTTATTAATGAGTTTTGGTTGCCCTATGGCACTGGCCGACTGCTGAAGCTCAATCCGATTGGGAAGATACTTATCCAGGAAGGCCTTCCCAACATTAATCGCTCCAGAACTCACGAGGACAACTTCCAGGCCTGACTCCAGAAGCTCGCAGATATCCTCAACAATAATTCTCAGACGGCGAAGATCGCATTTCCCATCTGGTTGGGTAATGACATTACTTCCCACTTTAACAACAATTCTTTTTGCTCCTACGAGATCTTTTCTTAGATTCATTAATTGGCCTTGAGAGAGGTATGAACAGAGTTAAATTTTGAGATGGACTCATCTGAAACATCAGATTTTTTACTGAAGATGAGAATACAGATAGTGGCGATCACAAATCCTGGAAGTAGCTCATAGAGTTCAAAAATCCCACCTTCGATCTGCTTCCAGATAATGACAGTTAAGCTTCCGCTCACCATCCCTGCAATGGCCCCCATTTTTGTAATACCCTTATGGTACAAAGAGAGAATCATAAGAGGTCCGAAGGCCGCGCCGAATCCGGCCCAGGCGTATGAGACAAGCTGAAGAACACTGGAGTCCTGATCAAGGGAGAGAGACCAGGCTATCACCGCGATGAGTATCACTGTCGCCCGCCCTACCCAGACAAGTTCCTTATCAGAAGCATTCTTTCTAAAAAGAACATTGTAGAGATCTCTTGTGAGAACCGAGGATGAGACAAGTAACTGAGAGTCAATGGTACTCATAATGGCCGCTAAGATCGCTGCGAGAAGAAATCCCGCAATCCACGGGTTAAAGATTAACTGAGAAAGTGTAATAAAAATCTTTTCACTATCGGCCAGATCAATCCCCTGAGCTGAAACATAGGCCAGACCAAAAAAACCAGTGGCAAGAGATCCTATGACTGAAGCAATCATCCAGGACATTCCCACGGCCTTCGCCGCTCCCATATCCTTTGAATCCTTAATAGACATAAATCGCACAAGGATATGAGGTTGACCAAAATAACCTAATCCCCAGGCCAGAAAGGAAACGATACCGATAAAAGATGTTCCCCGGATAACATCCAAGTTTTTGGGATCAATACTTTTAACTGCACCGTAGGCTTCACCAAATCCACCCAGCTCAAACATCACAACAAGTGGAGTCACCACCAAGGCCAGCATCATCAGGAGTCCCTGAATCAGATCGGTCCAGCTAACGGCATTGTAACCACCAAGAAAAGTATAGGAGACGATGATCACCGAGCCGATGATGAGGGCCGTGTGATAGTCCATATTGAATGTGGCTTCAAAGAGCTTCGCCCCTCCCACAAGTCCTGATGAAGTATAGAGGGTATAAAAGACCAGAATAACCACGGCGGTGATAATTCTTAAGTGATTCTTATTATCTTCAAATCGATTAGAAAAATAATCCGGGATGGTGATCGCGTCATCGAGTTTAACGGTGTAATTGCGAAGAGGTTTTGCGACATAATGCCAGTTCAGGAAAGCACCAATGGTGAGTCCCACGGCCATCCAGCTTCCCACGAGGCCCTCGCTGTACATCATCCCGGGAAGACCCAGGAGAAGCCATCCACTCATATCAGAGGCTCCGGCACTGAGGGCGGTGACGACGGGTCCAAGACCCCTGCCACCTAAGACGTAATCGCTTAAATCATCAGTTTTTAGGTAAAAGTAGATTCCGATTCCCAGCATTCCTACCATATAGACACAAAAAGAAATGAGAACGGGAAGATCCATCGATACTCCTTCGATAAGTAAAACTTAAAATTTATGATTAAAGTTCCACCTTAACATCCCAAGGCGCTGAGAACAAATCGATGAGGGCAAAAAATTGAGTATCCCCCTATTTTTGGTGCACTAGAGGATATTATTTAGTGCCAATATTTGCTGAGAAAGTTATTGTAATGACCATCTATGAGTGACAACTCTTCACGACCAAATTCTCCCATTGGCGCACGAGACCTCGAATCTTGCTTCAACCTCCTTCCGGTGATGACTGGAATCGTTGAAGTGACAAAGGATGATATCCTTCATATTAGGGATACTGAGGCCACCGCACGATTCTTCGGAAAGACCAGTGAGGAGATTCGCGAGAAATGGTCTTCTGAACTTGGTTCAGATCAGGCGTCGATGAACATCTGGATAAATAACTTCCAGAAGGCCAAGGCATCGCAGATGCCTCATCAATTTACGATTGCATACCCTTCAAAAAATATTATCTTCGAAGCCACTGTTTCCTATGTGGGTCCAGGTGGTGAAGGCAGAGACCGCTTCACCTACATTCTCAATGATGTCACAAAGAATTTGCGCGAGAATTCAAAACTCAAAGGGCAATTGGAATCTCTTTTTGCCAACACTCCGCTGGGGCTGGCGCAATTTGACCGAGATCACTGCTATCTCAACATCAACGATGCCCTCGCGAAAGTGAATGGAGTCTCAAAAGAAGACACCATCGGGAAAACTCTGCGAGATCTTTTCCCCGACGCCGCTGACCAACAAGGTGCCATCATCGATAAGGTCTTTGAGACCAGAGAGCATTTCCAAACTGAGTTAACCATACCCAAGCCAACCAATCCTTCTGAGATGGGCCATTGGGTCCTGGGATTTTATCCCATCGTTATCCAGGACAAGGTCGATAGTGTCGGGGGTTACATCCTCGAGATCACCGAACAGCGAAAGGTTGAAGCCGAACTCAAAAAAGCTCTCGAGATCAGGGACGACTTTCTTTCTATCGCCTCTCACGAATTGAGAACCCCTCTTACTTCACTTCGGATATGGATTCAGTCTCTTCAGTATCAGATTAAGGATAATGGCAAAGACATCGATCCTAAAAAACTTCAGGAATTTTTCACAAGAGCTTTCAGGCAAACGAACAAACTCAATCGTCTGATCGATGACATGCTCGATATCTCCCGCATCCAAACCGGAATCTTAGGTATTGAAAAAGAAGAATTTGATCTCAAGGATCTCATCCTGGAATCAAAGGCCCGCTTTGATGAATCCTTTTTAAAAGAAACCGGATGTGTGATCCGGCTTCTGGAAATCAGTTCAGTGAGGGGCAGTTGGGACAAAATGAGAATCGAGCAAGTGGTGAGTAATCTCCTCACGAATGCGCTCCGCTACGGGAATAAAAAAGAAGTCACCATGAGTTTGACTCAGGAAGATGACATGGTCACCATCACAGTGGAAGACCGGGGCATCGGCATTGCTCCTGAGGATATTGAAAGAATCTTTGAGCGCTTCGAACGAATCGGGAATGTGAACGAGTCCAGTGGACTTGGACTGGGTCTTTTCATCTCAAGACAGATCGTTCTTGCACATGGAGGGACGATCAGCGTTGATAGTGAGATCTCCAAAGGATCTGCTTTTAAGGTGTGTCTTCCTCTCTAAAGTTCACAAACTCTCCACCGCTCGCTTCACATTAATCACCTGTGCACTCTGAATAACTCCTTCCAGTGACCTAACGGAAGTTCCCGACTGCATAATATGAGTTCGGATAGCCTCTGATGCCATGGAAGGTCGTGCACCTTTTATAAGGGCGACAAGTCCGGAGACAACTGGTGAGGCCATAGATGTTCCACTCATCCGGTCATAGACGGCATGGTGGGCCTGACAGTTGGTGGTGCAATTGGGTGGGATGGTTGAAAGAAGCCCTTCCCATCCCTCTCCACCGGGAGCGGCGACGTGAACGGACTTTGCCCCGAAATTAGAATAGGCGGTCAACTGATCCCGTGAATTAACGGAACCCACGGCGATGAGGTTTTCGCTTTCAATATTCGCAGGCCATATGGGAAATTCATCGTTGCAGTCACCAATCCCATCCTCACCACCGTTTCCTGCAGCTGCGACGATGACAATATTTCTCTCTCGGGCAATCTTTATGTGACTCAAAAACTCACTGAGCTCCCGACTGATCACCTCAACGGCGGGTCCCCCTAAAGAGAGGTTCACCACATGAGCCCCATTATCAATGGCGTAAAGCACACCCGCCGCGATGGTGGCAAGATCCCCACTCCCACGGCTATTCAAAACCTTAACGGGAAGGATTTTGGCCTTGGGAGCGACTCCTCCTATGACCCCGGCCGCAAGACCTGCCACATGGGTTCCGTGTCCGTTATCATCAATGGGGTACGGGTCATGATTGTAAAAGTCCCAACCAGCGTAATCATCAGGATACCCGTTACGGTCATCATCGCGACCATTCCCACTTGATCCATGGAGGTCACGGGAATTGATCCGAATATTCGGGCTTAGGTGGGGATGATTGTAGTGCACGCCACTGTCCACGATGGCAATGGTGACACCCTCCCCTTGCCGATCCAGGGGGAGATCGAAGCCATCGATTTGAGCGAGATGGGGAAAACTATTTAGGTGAGCACTCGTACGACTATTTACGGAGGAAGGACCCACGTAAGGGAAATCTCCGAAAGAGAATGAGTTAACGGAACTATTCTCAATGAGATTATCGTAGACCTGATTGTTAGTGAGTTTGGAGCGGGGTAAATCAGCATGAATCGATTCAGCGGGGATGTTGTAGAATTCGACGAGTCCCCTCTTCTCGTTGAGGATCCGGTAAGAACCTCCATGCTTGTCTGCGACACTTGCAGCTTGGGCCCTGGAGGTGCAACTAGCGATAACACCAGCTCGGGTTTGATCCAAGGGAGCCCCGAATTTCTCGCCTCCTCCACTTTTTCCACAGGCGACAATTAAGAACAAAAATCCGAATGACATCCGTATCATCGATTTTCCTTTTCTGAGCAAATCCTATGCTCGAGGAAATCGATGCAACAATCGTACCGGATGAGATTCTTAGTTTTTCAGAAGTTTAGGCCATGCCCACATGGCCCCGGTGCCAGATTGGACCTTAGGGCTGGAGCATGTTCTCGTACATGTACTGGGTGATGGTCTCAGGGCGGGTCATGGATTTCTCATTTCCAGAATCAAAGAGATCGGCCCAGAAATTGATCCCTTTCTTTGACCCCAAAAAGTCCCAGAACTTCTGTGGCTCTCCCCCCATCGCTTTAGAGATGTGAGGAGTGACAATCTCCCGCTGGATCATGTGGGTCAGAACACCGTGGCCATACTTTGAGCTGCCATCGAAGTTCTTATCGAAAAATGGCCCACTTTTTACGGCAAAGCGGAAAGCTTCATTCCCTTTCTGGGTGAGTTCTTTCTCAGACGGAAGGGCACCCTTAACGAAGGTCTCCCCTTTTCCATTCTCGCTCTGAAGGATTGTCGTAAAATCTGTCTCACCCCGGTCCTTTGCCCTTCTCACCAGGACCACGGCCATGGCGTGCTCAGAGATCCGTCCCTTCTTTAAGAGTTCAAGATCCGCCGGCCGTCCCTTGTGTTTCATCCAAAGGGCAGCGTCCGTGAAGAGTTCTCTGTAGTATTTACGAAGAGCCGCCGGATCATTGAGGGCATTGTAGGCAGAGGTGATCGCATTGGACATCTCTGGCTCTAGGGCTTGGGCCCTGAGGACCATCTGATCGGCCTGGATGGGTCTAAACCCTTCTGACTTATCAAAGGGAATTTCTTCTGGTTTTTTTATCGGCTCGGCAACAGGAATTGAATCTTTTTTCGTACCGAAACGGGTGATCCTGTTTTTTAGGGTCTTATAAGGAGCAAGGAGTTTCCAGACCTCACCCTCTGGGAGATCCCCGCTTCTCTCGGGTCTTGGAACTGGCGGCCTTCTCTTTTTATCTCTTCTTTTAGCAGTGACAACAATCACTGATGCTTCTTCAACAACATCATCGGCCTTCGCGTAGAGTTTCTGCAACCTCGGCGATGAGACTACCCGGACCCCAGTTCCTACGAAGGCCGAAGCAAAGGGAAGAACCGCGGATGTGAGACACTGAGCAAGACTCGCCTCTTCGTAGGCAAGACCAATCTCCTGACTTGGATCGCAGGCCTGACCATTGACCCGGGCCTGAAACTCATCACTGTCGCAATCTTTTAGGGCATGGGCCATGGCCGCGCTGTAGTCCACCGCCTCCAGTCCCAGCATCGCAAACCGTGTCGCTGGTGCCAGTGCCCGGCCTGTGGTGCTCACGGCCTTCACCGTACTCGCTCCTGCCCTCAGTGCGAGACGGGCAGCCCCGTAGCCCACGAAATAAGTGGGTATCATCGCCACTTCCGTCACGACGGTCCCCGCGAGACCATAGCGATTTTGGCTTCGAAGTTTAAACTCAGAGAGTGAGTTACTAAGCCCGAGACGCTCGACGGTGTGATCGACTTGACCTGATCGGTAGAGGTTTTCTTTGAGATCCCGGTCCACGCAGAAAAGGCGCTTATCCCCGTTCATCACGGTGATCTCTCGCATGAAGTCCCGGGACTTCTGAACCTCGGCATTCATGGCCTTCATTTCGTTCTCAAAGACTTGATTAAATTCTGTCTCAGAGACTTCTTTTTCCTGCAGGAGTAAATTCTCCATCCGGGTTCGCATAGAGTCTCTATTGGCCATCGGAATTCGAGAAAGAAGTAGATTGATCCCGGTCCTAAGTTCTGAGACC
>CAZPFM010000012.1:4369-14388 GCA_964585845.1 uncultured Bacteriovorax sp. | reverse complement strand
GCTGACCTCTTGCATGCCATGCAAGCGCTCTCCCAGCTGAGCTATACCCCCGAAATCTGGAATTGAATTGCACTTAATTTAATCGATTCTGACATCGTCGGCAAGAGTTTTTTCCTCGATGGTTCTTTGGATATCCTCCACCGATTCATAATCTCCGATGGTTTTAAAAGGGGTGAGAATCCCCTCCCCCGATGAATTCTGAACTAAAAAATCCGCACCGGCCTTGATCAGAAGCTTGACCGCCTCTCTGTTAAGCCACCGGGCGGCCTTCAAAATGGGTGTTTCTCCCTCAAGATTTCGTATTTCAAGTGAAGCCCCATGTTGAATGAGAAGATCCAAAACATCCTGGGAGTTATGGCCTAAGACCTGGGCCAGGTGATGAAGAGCTCCCTCCCCATTCCTATCAATCCTGGTAGGGTCTGCTCCCCCCAGGAGGAGCTTTTCGAGAGTTTCCAGATGTGGGTACCGCATGGCCTGCATAAGAGGTGTCAGACCCTTTGACGTAGGCATATCCATCCAGATCCTGAGTTCATTAAGATGAGTCAGAGTTTCAAGATCATTCGCAATGACCGCATCGAAGAGAATTGGACTATAGGAGATCTCCGGAATGGAGAGGATCTTAGAAACCGACTCTCCCTGACACTCATCTCCCTCGCAGCGCTTAGACTGAAGGCACATGCGCTGGTGATCAGGGATAAAATCTTCTTCTCCGCGAACAAGGATTCCTCCAACTAGGCCCGTCTTGGAATTAAAGACCGGTGAACCCGAGTTACCTTTATAAGTATCAAGAGTCGAAACGATGAAGAAAGGGTGAAGAGTTGAGCGCAGCTTTCCCTCTTGAGAAATCTTAAGAGGGAGACCTGAAGGCGAACCGATAACAGTGAGTTTTGATTTTTGAGTAAAGCGGGATTCTCTTTCGAGCACCAGAGGGTCCCGACCTCTCACATTACGGTCAAGTTGCACCAGAGCGTAATCCAGTCCGAGGTCAAGATTGAGTTCTTTGCGGATCACACGCTTGCATGTAAAAACGCTTTCAGCAGGAAGAGACTCGGGAGCTAATTTCGTATTTTTAGCCATTTTGAAATCAAAAACCCAATCATGCCCCTCGCAAAAATTTTCAATTTCTGCGCAGTGACCGGCCGTAAGGATAAGATCCGGAGCAATGAGAAACCCAGTGCAGTCTCCGGGAACTGGTTGATTCGTGAATCTCTCTTCCGGGCAAAAAGTAAGAAGATCATCAATCTCACCGAGCTCTTCTTCAAGATTTGTTCGAAGCTTAGATGCCGATTTATCTTCATCCGGATTTCGGTTCAGGATTTCTTCCAGCCAAGTCTTAAAGCTTTTCTGATCAATTTTATACTCATCCTCTGTTCTTATAAGCTTTGAGCGATGAACCATAACGGCCACCGCAGAGGCACGCTTTTGCCAGAGTTCAGAGACCTCATAAATTTCTTTTCGGTTATCATCCCCATAGATCACGGGAGGAAGGGCCAAGGCCTGTGTTGACATAAAAAAGGCCAGAATGGAAAGAGAGGAAAACGTGCGTCTCATGATCGAAGGGTTATAACTTATGGTAGAGAATTTGACGCATTAGAGTTAAAAACTGTGTAAAATTGACTCTCTTTTCGATTAAATGCAAAATATTGAAAATTAAAGGAAAACTATGGGCATTTACGTCAATCGAACCCTCAATATGAAACAGATCGCGGCCATCGGCTTCGACATGGACTACACTCTCGTACGCTACGATTCACACGCCTTCGAAGAGATGACCTACAATGAGATTAAAAAGAAGCTCCTCGAGGTGCGAAACTATCCAGAGATCATCAAGGAATTAAAATTTCAATTTCCCTTGGCCATCCGTGGTCTAGTGATCGACAAGCCCAATGGAAATGTCCTGAAACTCTCTACTTACTCTAAAGTCAAACACGCCTATCACGGGCTCAAAGAAATGGATTTTAAGACTCAGCAGAAGACCTACCAGGGTCTGACAATTGATCTTAACGACACGGACCGTTTTGGGATTGTGGATACGGCCTTCTCCATCTCCTATTGCACGCTCTTCATGCAGCTTGTGGAGCTGAAGGATAATCATCCCGAGCTTAATCTTCCGGATTATAAAACCATGGAGCTGCATGTCCTTGATGGTCTCGATATTTCTCACAGGGACGGGACACTCAAAGGAGAAGTGAAGAAGAATGTGAAAAAGTACATCGTCCAGGATCCAGAAGCCATCAGGGCCCTTGAGCGATTTAAAAAACACGGCAAGAGCCTCTGGGTCATCACCAACTCCGACTTTGAGTATTCAAAACTTCTCTTGGATTATTCTGTGAACCCATTTCTTAAAGAGCACAAAAACTGGTCAGAGCTCTTTAACCTTGTTGTCACTCTTGCTAACAAGCCGAAATTTTTTACTGATAAGATGCCTCTTCTCCATGTGGATCCCTTAACGGGTCTTATGAAAAATCATCATGGTCCTATCACGGATGGGATTTATCAGGGTGGATCAGCATCGGCCATCCAGAAGAATGCAGGACTCTCCGGGGAACAGATTCTCTATCTAGGGGACCACATTTATGGAGACGTTCTTTCCATCAAAAAAACCTGCAACTGGCGAACGGCCCTCGTTATCGAGGAACTCCTTCAGGAGGTTGAGGCCCTGGAACAGACAGCTGGTATAAGTGAAGAGATCAATGGGCTTATGACTGAAAAAGTAGAATACGAACAGAAGCTTGATGAGCTCTTCGATAAGGAATTTGAGAAAGGTAAAAAACCGGATAAGACCAAGGTTCAGGCCCATTTTCAGAAGATTGAAAAAGTGGATAAGAAGATCGGCAAACTCATCCGCAGCCATTCTCAGCACTTTAATCCATTCTGGGGAGAAACCATGCGCTCTGGTGTTGAACCATCGCGCCTGGCGGGTCAAATCGAGAAATACGCCTGCATCTACATGGCCAAGATATCAGACTTCGCGGAGTACTCCCCGCGAAGCTATTTCAGACCTAAGAAGAAAATGCTTCCTCACGAGTTCAGCTGATTATCCGGCGATAAGAAACTTACCTGCGAGTCCCTGTTCCGGGGACTCGTGAAGCTCCACCTCGATCTCTTTTCCAAGCACCCGGCGGATAAGATTTTTAATCGAAAACATCCGGTAGTGATTAAGAAAGGTGATGAGTTCAGGACTCTGATCTTTAAACTGCTTTAAGTGATATTCCGGAAGATAATTCAGGACCACCTTATCGCCATTGCTCTCAACCTGAAGCTGAAAATCAGACTGAAAGAAAAGCTGCTCATTAACGAACTGAAGAAGAACTTCTTTCGTATTCGTAAGCCGCTTCCATTCAACACCGTAGTGATTCCAGTAGATCTGATCCTGGCCCACATTGACGAGTTCCTCAATCTTCTCCGGAGTATTGACGCCGTTGACGATGAAGTAAGCTGCAGTATCCGCAAAAAACTGAAAGTTAATGAGGTTATCAAAATCGAGAAAGAATTCCGGATCAATGTCCGTGGTCTTAATGAACTCATTGTAGGCAGCTTCACCTCTGGTGGTCTTTAAGTAAGTCAGGAAGGGATAAATTTCCCGGACTTTTTCGGCACGGTGAGAGCGGTAGCGCTTGGGTATTTTAAAACCAAGGGAGACTTCATCAGAATTAAATTTCACAAGAGAGTGGCGGTCGATGATACCTGTCTCCAGAGTCTCTGGTGGAATCGCTGTGAATCGAGAAAAAAGAAACCACTGTGGAGCGGATGGAATAAGAAGATTATGTTCCATCTTTGAGAGAGCACTCTGAGAGCAACCAATGGCCTTGGCCACATCGGCCTGGTTAAATTTTTTAAATTTGCGGGCCGCTTTCATAATTGGACCGATAGTGAAGGATTGTGTGTTTGTCATAGTCTATTCCCTGAAATGAGTTAAATAGATTTTGTACTTTATTCGGTGCGTCTTAAGTTTCAAAGCTATTTTTGAGAGACGAATTTACTTTTTTTGCCTTCTGGAATAGCAAACTTAAGAAACAAAAAATTCAGGTACTTCTGACATATGGAAATTACTTATAAACTCCTTAGGCCCGGGCTCTTTCAAAGAGGTTTTCACCTTGAGAAATTTGCTCTGGATTCATCCATTAAAGAATGGGTCAGAAGGAAAAACTGGCCTTCCGTCAACGAAGCCTTTCTCAAACTTACTTCCCCTCAGGGTGCACTTTTTCAATTCCTCAGAGAGTTTCATGAGTTTGAAACCATCGAATTCATCATCAGCGTAAGAGAAGGAACAAATGAATGGGAAGAAGATGGTATCTGGCACGATGACGGATCGAGGGTCTTTGCTTTTTCACTCTCCCTCACAGATGAAGTTATAGAAGGAGGAAAGCTTGGCTTCAGGAAAAAGAGATCTGAGGATACAGAATTCATCCCCACTCCTGCCTATGGTGAGATCATCCTCTTTCTCACGGGGATCCATGGCTATGAACACAAGATTCATCAGGTCAGCAAAGGCTGCAGAGTGGTGATTGCAGGTTGGTGCAGCTAAGGGCCCGAAGGCCCTTAATCTGAGATTATTTTTTCATCTTATCTTTCACGGTACCAAGGATGCTTGTCCCGATAGTCGTGGCGGTTCCTGCGATCGTAGTTGCTTTGCCGACAAGTTTCTCGGCGGTCTTTTCAACCCGGTCTTTTAACTCTTCAGTGCGGTACTTCGAGGTGAGTTCCTCGACTTTCTTTAGGGCCTCTTCACGAGAGATTCCGAATTTTTCCTGGATCATGGCCACAAGAGCAACGGCGTTGCCTTTTACTTTTTCCATATCCTTTTCAGAAATGGAGTCCCATTTCTTCATCGCAAGTTGAGAGACTTCTTTCCATTTCGTCTTTAAAACATCCGTGTCTAAGTTCATGTAACTCCCTTTTGAAGTGATGAGCTTTTCAGCAGCCGAAACAATAGCATGGGAATCAAGATGGTGCTTAGCATACAATTCATCTGCCTTGTAAGCACTTTGCCCAAACTCCCCATTAACCCCAAGGGTAACTACATCAAATTCATAACCTAGAAGTTTAAGCTTATGAATGAGCTGCGCTCCCATTCCTCCTGTGAGTTGGTGATCTTCGACTGTGACCAGACGAGAGTGGGCAGAAGCTACCCATCTTCCGATCTGTTTAAAATCCGAGTTGTTCACAAAACTATGACTGATCACTGTGGCCTCAATGCCCTTTTCTTTCAGTTTAGACTGAGCGGCGAGGGCCTTTTCGACTAAGGATCCCGAGGCCACAATGGCGACGTCTTTTCCTTCAGAGAGTCTCTGAGGTGCGTGCAATTGGTAGTCAAGATCACCTTTGGTCTCGAGAGTAAAATTCTCTCTGCCCAAAAAGAAGACATAACTTTCCCCATCTCCTCCGGCCTCACGGTCAGTGGCGATTTTTTTAACGGCTTTATAGATATATTCTTCTGCTTCTTTAGCGGAAGCGAGATTCACCACATTCAGGTGCGGGATAGAAGAAACGGCAGAGAGGTAAGTCAGTGACTGATGGCTCGCCCCATCGGCCGCATCCTGGAAACCAGTGTGAGAAAAAACGGCGATGACTGGGGCCTGTGACAGAGAGGCCATAATGAGGGGAAGATTGCCCTTGGTCACACCGAAAGCAGCAAAGGTATCGACGACTGGGATAAAGCCAAGTTTACTCATCCCCACGGCCGTTGAGACCATATTGGATTCTGCCACTCCTACATCGAGGTGGTGGTCAGGAAATTCAGTGTGAAAAGCCTTCAGTCCTGTTGAGCCCTGAAGGTCACTGGAGATGGAGTAAACAGGAAGTCCCTCTTTAGCTGCACGGGCGAGCCCTTTGGAGATCCCCACCTGCATCTTATCTTTCTTGGGTCCGGATGATTCTTTTTTCTCTGGCTTCACAGTCAGGGAATTGGCCCAGTTGGTGAGCTCTGTGGGAACTTCCGCCTCTCCCCAGATCTCTTTCAGGAACTGGTGAATGCCTTCATCATGGGCCTTCAGGGGAAACCCATGACCGCCGCTGGCACTCTCCGAAGTGGATTTTACACCATAGCCTTTAATGGTTTTTACCCAAAGGCAGATGGCTTTTTTTGGATTCTTTTTGGCCTTCGCAATAGCGCCTTCAATTTCCTGATAAACCTTTTCCAGATCATGGCCATCTTCGATTTTCTTTACATCCCAGCCAAGATCCGAAAGAGATTTAAAAGTAGGTGTCATGGAGAAGGCATCCTGATCGATGCGTCCGCCGAGTTTGGTATTATTATCAGAAACAATCATCACAAAAGGGTTGAGTTTGCCTTTGCTCGCCAAACCTGGAATGGCCGCAAAAGCTTCCTTGGCCTCTCCCTCAAAGGAAGCTCCATCTGAAACCGATGCAACAGTGACTCGCTCATTACCTGCAATCTTATCAGCGACAGCAAGTCCCTGGGCCTGAGGCAAGGCCGATCCAAGAGGACCGTTAGAAAGCAGGACTCCTTCCGGGTAGAGATGAGACTCTCCGTGCCCAGTGAGTTTTGAATCAATGGATCTAAAGCCTTTAAGAGTCTCTAAAGTGAGATCTCCAAATCCCAGAACTGTGCGAAGAGCGTAAATACCATTTTCAGCATGACCGATGTCATTGGCGAAATTGAAATTCTCAAACCAGTTTTTTTCTTTGAACATAATTCCGTGAAGTGCCGTCCAGGCCTCTGTCATCGCGGAGGGTCCTCCCCAGTGGCAGGCAGCTCCACCGTTGACGGCCCCAAGATCCATGAGAGCGATCAGAGAGCGCGTGGCCCGTGGGTCGGCCAGAACAACATCCTCCCCTTTTGAATCTTTGACCTGAACTTCAAAGCGGGGACGGGCCTTAGGGGCCGGAGCGAGTTTTGATTTAATATTCAAGGGTTTAAGAGACATAGGACCACCTTATTTCGGGAAAAATTTGATACCAGAGTATGTTCTTTCTCGGTACTTTAAGTCCACAATTTTCTTAACTTTTGACTTGCCGAAGAAGGGATTAGAGCGTAAGGTTTCTGGACTTAAAATGTATTTACTCATCAAGGAAATAGCTTATGGCACGTCAATGCGATCTCACTGGTAAAAACCGCCAGGCCAACCACAAGGTCTCTCACTCGAACATCAAAACACGAGTTTTCAAACAGCCTAACCTTAAGACTAAGAAGATCTACGATCCAGAATCCGGTCAGACTATCCGTCTTAAGCTTGCTACTTCCACTATCAAGACTCTCGATAAAATGGGTCTTTCTAAATTCCTTAGAAAGAACTTTAAATAACCCAAACCATAAAAAGTTGCGAGCCCCCGAATGGGGGCTTTTTTTTTGCCTGACTCTCCCACTCCGACAAAGAATTCCTCTTCTTTCAATAATTTCCAAAATGCATCACAATGGAAGGGAGAGGAAAATCCATGACGATCTTTAACAAAAGCCACCACCCCGTTGAAATCAAAAAAATCTCCATCCGGATCTGGTCCCTGCGCGACGAGATCGAAGCGGCCATCGAACGGCGGATGAAAGAATGCGAAGCCGCGGGTATCCCTCTTTACATTGATGACATTAAAAAGTTTTACAATATGCGGGTGGATGTCCCCTTAACAGATGACTCCAACGTGGTTCATCTCAAGGACAAAAAGCCTGAGTCTCAGGACGAGATGAATAATCTTATGGAATCTCTTGGGGATGAAGTAAAGGCAGAGGAATCAGAGAAGACAGAATCCAATGATGCTGAGACCAAAGAGAGTTCCAATACTCTCAATGAAGCGGAGGAAATCCTCGCCGAACAAAAACTCAAAGGAATCGAAGGGGAAAATCCGAACCCTTTTCTTGAGCGAGCTTTCACCCGGCAGGCCCCTAACCTTGATAAAATTTCCTACGGATTCTCTCTTCTCTCAGATGTGAATATGGAAACCATCTTAAGTTTTGCAAAGGAAAGTTTCCTTCACGGCCAGTCAGTGGTGATAGAATTTCTCATCCCTCAGACCTTTATTGTTTCTGCGGAAGTCACCTACTGCAGTCACTATGCCCTCCGTAGCCGGATCATCTCATCCACTAAGCCCGACTACCGGGTTCAATGTAAGTTCACCTTTGCCATGCCAAAAGAGCGGGAAAATCTCAGGAATTTCTTAAAGAGTGTGGAACCTAATATCCAGGAAAAGAAAAAGAAGAAAGAATCCGACGACGACTCCCTCGGAATCTAAGGTCAGAATCCCTATGTCTATCCGTCCTTCCCTTTCTACACTTTTAGTTATCTTCTTTGCCTGCATCCTCGCCTTCCTGGGTCTTTTTGCGGAAGTTTTTGAATCTGAGACACCAGAGATAGATCTCGCTCAAGTCTATGCTAATCCCATACCTGTGGACGAGCTTCAGTCCCTGAATTCTGTTCATTTCACCAATAAGCATGGAAGCTTTCATTTTGAGAATGCAAACTCCACAGGAGACCTCGCAGGTCCCTGGCAGATGACAGACCCTCAATCCTTGAAAATGAAAGATGAGGTGGTAAGAAAGATCGTCGACGCCTTAAACGTCATTCGCGTAAGAAACTTTCACCGTCTTGAGCCCATCAATATTTCCAGCTTCTCTCTGGATAATCCCACTCTTTCTCTCACTTTTGAAAACGCAAAAGGAAAGACTTTTGAGATCAAGATGGGTCTCATTAATCCTATAGATAACTCCGCCTACATCAGCCTTTCTACCCAGAATCAGATCTATCAAATTGATCCCTTAGAGATTGCTCTTGAGGCCTGGGATCTTCCTCAATTGGTGGACTCAAAACTCCTGGCCTTCAGTGTCCCGGATCTTCTGGAAATTGAAGTCATTCGTCCGGGAGCTGGAGACTTTAAGATTCTGCGAAAGGATGAAGGATGGCTGGACGCCACAGGTGCCGTTCTTAATCAAAAGAAAGTGAGTGATTTCATTGAAAGGCTCCTTGATCTAAAGAGTAATTCCATTCTCGAAAAACTAAATGACGCCCAACTCGGAGTCCTTCAGAAGACCGTTGCTTCCCCCGTGGTGAATTTCAAACTTGTCACCAGAAATGGGATACGTTCTTACCGTATTGGTGAGATTCAGACACCTCTTGAAGGGCTGGGACTCAGTGGGGATGCGAAGTATGTCTTCACTAATGATGAGAAGATGAGCTTCAGTGTTCTGGGAAAGGATCAGTTAAGGGTCTTTAATCTGCGTCCCCAGGACTTAAAATAAGAATAAAAAAAAGGGACATCAAAGATGTCCCTTTTTTTTGGTATTTCGAAGATCGAATTACTTAATTTCTTTGTGAACAGTGTGACGACGAAGATTCTTGTTATACTTCTTCATCTCGAGACGCTCAGGAGTCGTCTTCTTGTTTTTTGTCGTCGTATAACGGGAAGGAGAAGCTCCCTCTTTGCGTGCTTCAGTACATTCTAATGTGACGATAACTCGTGGTCCTTTGGAAGCCATAAAATCCTCTCTCTTCGTAGGCAATTTAAAAAAGTTCAGCTAATATAGGTCAATTCCAAGTCCTTGACAAGTCGATCTTGATGGAGAGAGTCGGATGCATAGCGTAAACACTGATAATTGGTCATATTGCCGTTTTGAAAATGGTCCCTACATGGCGTTTATCAGCTTTGGGGCCTCTCCGGAGTCCATTGATTCAGATGAGCTCGAGTACTATGTCACCGTTCTCGAAGCTGAGGAAAAGGAAGTTTTTCAGAAAAGATTCACTTCCTTAGGCGAGGCCTGCCTTTACCTGAATCAGAATTATCAGGATTGGAATTTCCAGGACCAGACAGCTACGAAATCAGGTTGCTCGACCTGTGCTGCTCACTAAAATCCGGGAAAAGTTTCTCAAGTTCGCTCACCTCTAACAATCCCGCCATCGTTTCTTTTGAAAACCACTCACCGGTGGATTCGATTCTTCCCTTTTTAACGGAAACTGCTCCGGACCTGGTCTCCAGCTCAAAGTACGGTGTTTCACCCCAGAGCCAATCCTGGCTTCGAAGCTGGTTATAGCTATTCTGGATCTCAGGATGAGAAAGAAGGGTCGATTCGA
>CAZPFM010000012.1:0-4359 GCA_964585845.1 uncultured Bacteriovorax sp. | reverse complement strand
CCTCAGCTCTAAAATAATGAGCAATGAGGTCCACCACATCAGAGATCTGAACCTCAGGGTAGCGCTCCTGAAGCTTAATGACTTTTGAGCGCACCGAAGGAATCGACTTTGAGCCTTGGACCTTCATGGTGCCGGCAATACTCTTTTCGAGTCGATCAAGGTCCGAAGAAACAAGAAAGGTCCCGTGGTGAAAGGAGCCATTCTTTGTTTGTTTGAAGGCCGATCCAGAGATTTTTTTATCGATGCCGTTTGCGTCTTTGAGCCAGAGATCATGCCGGGGAGAGATGGAGAGATCAATATCGGCAGCGGCGAAAGCCTTTTGAAGAAGTTCAGCGTGTTTGCGGCGATCGATCAGGGAGTCTGAAGTGATGAAGCTGAAGTTCAAATTCCCTTCATCGTGGAAGACTGTTCCCCCACCGCTTTGCCTGCGCACGAGCCAAATATCATTTTTAACGAGAAAAGAGAGATCACACTCAAGCCAGGGATTCTGGAAGCGTCCCATAACAACACTGGGCCGATTAACGAAGAAAAAAAGCACCGGCAAATCCTCTGTGCCTCGAAGGAAATAGTCCTCGATGGCGAGGTTTATGAAAGGATTTGAAAAAGGAGAAAGAAAGACATTCATCATAAGTGATGATAGTCTAAAATCTATGAAAGAGAAATTCTTCGAGGCCATTCTTCCACCCCTGCCCATCGTGGGTCAGCTTCGTCTCCGGAGCCGGGACAATAGGACTCTCTCTGAGCTCACTGTCGTCCCCGCCCAGGAGCCAACGGCCCTAACGCCTTTTTTCCTGGCCTGCCTGGCAGAACTAAAAGCTTATCTCACCGGCAAATCCAAAACACTCTCCATTCCTCTCGATGAATCGGATCTGACAGCTTTTCAGCTCTCCGTCCTTGGGGAAATGAAGAAGATCCCTTACGGTGAAACCCGTACCTACCGGAACATCGCAGAAGCCCTCAACACCCGAGGCTTTCAGGCGGTGGGATCGGCCTGTGGGAAAAATCCCTTTCTCCTTCTTTACCCTTGTCACCGGGTTCTTGGAACGAATGGACCTGGTGGGTTTGCCCATGGGCTTTCCATGAAGTCTCAGCTTCTTGCTCTTGAAGGCTTGAAACTGCATAACTGACGGATTTAGTTCTTTCTAAGAAATTGAGTCCTAAAAACCGATGATCATAGGAATATGAAGCATCCCCCAGGCCCCCAGGGCCTACCCAAGCTCCTGGGACTACTCCGGAAACGGAAGAAGAATCCTATTGGTCTCTACGAAGAAATCTTCGCGGAGTATGGTGACGTGGTCTATTTCAAATTAGGCCCTTTCCGCTTTGCCATGCTCAACGACGCTGAGGCCATCGAAAAGATTCTTCAAACTGAATCCCGGCATATGCAAAAGTCCACCGGCTATAAGCGCTTTGCCCTCATCGTGGGAAAGGGACTTCTGGTCTCTGAGGGAGATCTCTGGAAGCGACAGAGGCGGATGATGAGTTGGGCCTTTTCTCAGAAAAATATCGAGCGCATCTATCCAGTCATCCAGTCAGAGACGGAGAATCTTTTAAGATCGTGGCAGGAAAAGAGTGAAGTGGATCTGGCCGAAGAGATGAATAGAGTCACTCTCCAGATCATCTCCCTCTCCCTTTTTGGAAAAAGCCAGCTCACTGAGAGTAAGGATATTCGCCTGGGTCTGCAGAAGATCCTCGGCTATCTTCAGACCACCCGTCACCTCTGGTTTCAGTTACTCCTCTCACCCATTCCCTTCATCGATAAGAGGGCCCTGGCCCTTTATCTGGAAAAGAACATGCCAGAACCCAAGGCGAAAAAATTCTTTGGCTCCATCGAAGAGATTCGAAAGGTTGTGGACGGGATGATTGAAACTCGAAAAGCTGCAGGCAAAGAGGAAAACTTTCTGGATGCCATGATTCGTTCAACGGACCCGGAAGATGAAAGTAAGATGACCCCGGAACAATTAAGAGACGAAGCCGTGAATATGCTCATCGCAGGCCATGAGACCACCGCCAATGCCCTCACCTGGACCCTCCATCTTCTCCTCTCTAATCCCACAGTGGCGGAGAAGGCCCGGGAAGAGGTTTTAGCAGAATGCCCTGGAAAGACCCCCACCTTCGCCCAATCCCAGAAGCTTCATTATCTAAAGGCCGTCTTTGAAGAGGCCATGCGCCTCTATCCCCCCTTCTGGCGCATCTCCCGGATTAATGATTCAGATATTGAAGTGGGTGGATACACCATTCCAGCGGGTACCAATATCATCGCCAGCATCTACACCATTCAGCGCTCCAGTCGCTACTGGGAGAATCCCTCAGAGTTCAAACCTGAAAGATTCCTCGAGGGAAAAAAACCAGTCAAATTCAGCTATCTTCCTTTTGGTGGCGGCCCTCGGGTGTGTATCGGTCAAGGACTCGCTTTTGCCGAGGCCCTCTGCCTGCTTGCAGGAATTCTTAAAAATACAGAGCTTGAATCTCTCCTGAAAATAGAACCTGAGTATTTTATGAGCCTCACCCTTCAGCCCAAAAACGGCTACCCGGTGCGGATTAAAAAGGGGATGAAAGTGTGAACGCCATCGCTCTTTTTCGAGACAATGTGAGAAAATTCCCCGATCGGATGGCCATTGCGGATGTTCGTTTTGGGGTCCTCACTTTTAGTGACATCGAAATCCTCGCCAGAAAAACCCAGAGTCTCGCTGCCCGCTATCGTTTAAATGAGAGTGACTGTGTCTTAGTGGCCATGACCCCCTCACCAATCCTTTATGGACTTATCATGGGACTCATGGGGCTAGGGATAAAGATCGTCTTCATCGAACCCTGGCTATCTTTGGAGCGGATTAATCATATCCTTCAGGAAACAAAGCCTAAGCTCTTTTTCTCCGGCACCTTGGGGCGAATCTGGGGAGTGCGCTCGCAGGAAATCCGGCAAATTCCTCACTGGCCCTCTCCAGGGGATATTGAAAGTGCAAATTATAAAATGGATCTCATTGTCCGGGATCTCGTAAAAGATCATCCGGCCTTTGTGGTCTTCTCTTCCGGTACGACAGGAAAACCCAAGGGAGTTATACGAAGTCATTCCTTCATGCAGAATATTTACGATGTTTTTTCTGAACTCGAAGA
Organism: uncultured Bacteriovorax sp.; assembly: GCA_964585845.1. Lineage (GTDB taxonomy): Bacteria > Bdellovibrionota > Bacteriovoracia > Bacteriovoracales > Bacteriovoracaceae > Peredibacter. Next base: position 1,245 of record CAZPFM010000012.1, on the reverse strand, counting down.
TCAATCCGCCTTTAGGGGCCCTGACCTTATCATCTTTCCCAATGTGGCCCTCTTTCATCTTGCCACGGGTCGGGGCTCGGTGCTTGTTCCTCAGCGCTGGAGCAAAAAAAATCTCTTTGCCCTTGTTAAACTTGTGAATCGATTTTCTCCGCCAACCCTTAGTTCTGGGCCCGCTTTTTTTAAACGCCTCATCGACATGGATCTTCTCTCAGAGTTCAAATCTTTGAAGCGCATTGTCCTCGGGGGGGCCCTGACAGATAACTGGATTGTGGAAGAACTGATCCGAACTTTTCCAGATGCGGAATATAAGCATCTTTACGGTGGAAGCGAGGCGGAACCTGTGACCATGATTGACGCCAGGTTGGCCTTAAAAAAGAGTCAGGAAAAAGGGTATTTTCAGATGACCTGTCTGGGCGAGATCATCCCCCAGATAAAACCAAAGTTTAAAGACGATGACATCCTCTGGGTCTCTGGCCCAAATGTCTCAGAAGAGTATGTGGGAGATCCTAGTCTTAATCTCGGCATTAAAGAAAGAGATGAAGAAGGCAGGCTCTGGCATTGTATGGGGGATCGCCTCAAGCATTCAGAGGGATATTTATGGTTTGCTGGCCGAGAATCCCAAAGACCAGAAGATTTTGAACTCGAGCAGAAGATCTACTCAAGACTTAAGTCCTCCAAATCCTTTCTCCACCGGAGTGCATCTGGCTCTCTCTGCCTTATCGGAGAAGGGATTAAAAAACACTCAACGGAACTTAAAGAGGTTTTTCCACAAATCGATGATTTTTTTGATTCAAAAATTAAACGGGATCACCGCCACCGGGCGAGGATCAACCGGATAAAAAGTTTGCCACTAAGCCTTAGGATGAAAACATGAAAAAATGGCTCACCTACTTAAACGAAAGATCCCCCTTACCTGCACTGACCTTTCTCTCCCTTGGAATCGGTCTCTCGAGCTTTGCCGGGACAGGACAGTTCAACTGGTGGCTCCTGGGACTTGTCGTGGTGATGAATAATCTTGTCTTCATCCAGATGCGACTCGGAGATGAACTCAAAGACTTTGAGAATGATAAGATCATCAATCCCACTCGCCCCTTACCGAGAGGACTTCTCACGACCAGCGAAGTTCATCGAAACCTCGTGGGTCTTTTCATTGTCCTCGTTTTGGGTGGACTTCTTATCGGTGCTCTTATCTCCTGGATGGGAGGACTCATCTTTACTGCTTGTCCGATCTTTGCCTGGCTGATG
>CAZPFM010000011.1:0-15131 GCA_964585845.1 uncultured Bacteriovorax sp. | reverse complement strand
AAAGAGTTTCATTCCCATGAGGCAAACCTCTGAGGCATCATGGCCCTGAGAACATTTTCAGAGGTCGCAGGAATGCGGATCTGGGGATAGGACTTGTTGTAGAGGGGCATGCTTCGAAGAGCATCATTGACCGCGGTCCAGGCCGAGATGGCAAGGAGCAGAGGCGGCTCACCCACGGCCTTAGTTCCCCGGACATTTTTCACATTTTCATCATTATGGAGAAGTTTAATGTTAAAGGTCCGTGGCGTGTCCTGGATATTAGGAATCTTGTAAGTAGACGGGGCATGACTCAAAAGGAGTCCCTGATCATTGTAGAAAAGATTCTCCGTCGTGACCCATCCCAGCCCCTGAATATAGGCCCCGGAGACCTGACCCAGATCAAGATCCGGATTCACTGGACGCCCAAGATCCATCAAGATATCCGTGCGAAGAACCTTCACTTCACCGGTGATCTTATTTAAGGAGACTTCCGTGCAGGCGGTTCCTTGAGTGAAATACAAAAAGGCATTCCCCTGGCCTGTCATCTTGTTAAACTCAATTCCCGGGATCTTGTAAAAGGCATAATCGGAGAGAGAGACTCGGTTCAGATAGGCTTCCAGGACAAGGTATTTAAATTCGATCTTCTTATCCAGATGATCCGGATGATAGACCCAGTTATCTTTAAATTCGATTCCAAAATAAGTGGCAATCCCACTTTCCCAGAGTGCTCCGGCATTGGGATCATTCTCAAAGAGCGGCTCGCTTTCTAGCTCCACCTCAGGCTCTGTTCCAAGACCAGCCGTCTTAGAGGCCCATTTCTCTTTCGGGATATCCATGAGCTTTAAGGCAAGTTCCGAGAGACGCTTTTTAATCTTTCGTGTGGCCAGTAAAGCCGCGGCTCCGTTGATGTCGGTTCCACTGGAGGCAGCTGTAGGGGAAGTGTTAGCATTCTTATCTGTCCGAGTGGGCATGACCCGCGCCTGAGCTCGGGGGAGACCAAGTTCACTCGTCACAATCTCGGAGATGCGGGCATTCACGCCTTGACCCATCTCCGTTGCTCCTGTTGCGATCTGAAGGGAGCCATCATTATGAATAATGACAAGAGCATTACCCTGATTCAAAAATCTTGTCGTAAATGAGATTCCAAATTTCACCGGTGTGAGAGAAATTCCCCGGATGGTTTCTTCACCCTGGGCATTATAAGTTTCAATCTCCACTCTTCGTTTGCGGTAATCACAGTCTTTTTCAAGATCCGCAAGAAGTTTCGGAAGACAGTTATTCTCCACAATCTGCCCATAATGGGTGAGGTTTTTTCCACCATCGTCAGTGTAGAGGTTCACTCGGCGCACATCCACAGGATCAAGCTTTAGAAAGTGAGCGATCTCTTCAATGATCTTTTCAATGGTCGCGACCCCTTTGGGCCCACCGAAGCCTCGGAAAGCTGTGTGAGAATGGAAGTTGGTGCGCAGAACCTGTCCCACCACCCGCATGTGGGGAATGAAATAAGCATTATCCGAATGGAGCATCGCTCGCTCCATGATGGAAGTAGAGAGATCTGCGTAGGCACCTGCATCGGAGAAGAGCTTAATATCGGCCGCTAGGATTCGGCCCTCATCATCAAAACCGATCTCGTAATCATTTTCAAAGGGGTTTCTCTTCCCCGTCATGATCATGTCGTCATCTTTAGTAAGACAAATTCTCACCGGACGTTTGAGCTTTCTGGCCGCCAGAGCGGCCATGGCCGCAAAAGGAGCCGCCTGGGATTCTTTTCCACCAAAACCACCCCCCATGCGTTTAACCTGGCAAACCACATCCTTATCCGGGACGCCCAGGGCATGGGCCACCACGTGCTGAGTTTCGGTGGAATGCTGGGAGGAAGAGTGGACTTCTATCTGACCATCTTCATGAGGGTAGGCGATGGAAACCTGGCTCTCGAGATAGAAGTGATCGTGACCTTGAATAATAATCTTCCCAGCTAATTTATGAGGGGCTTTTTTCATCTCCTCATCAACATTGCCGCGCTCGATAGTGCGGGCCGGGATGATGTAACTTTGGGCTTTCTTTGCCGCTTCAATGGAAAGGATGGGAGCAATATCAGTGTACTCGATGATGACCTTGTGCTTGGCCCTTTGAGCTTGCTCCAGGCTTTCGGCGACGATAATGGCAATCCCTTCACCAGCGAAATTAACCTTATCGGTAGCAAGGATGGGCTGATCACGAAAGATTGTTCCCCACATATTGTCGTGGAAGTCATGGCCTGTGTAGATTGCTACCACTCCAGGCATTTTTCTTACTTCAGTAAAGTCGATATGCTTAATGAGGGCGTGAGCACGGGTTGAAAAAAAGACATCACAGAAAAGTTCATTTCGCATGATCGGCCGATCATCCACAAATTCACTTTCTCCTGTTACATGGGTATGAGCGGAATCCTGAGGCAGACTCATAGTCTCACCTCCTGAGCGAATTTCCGGAAGAAGTTTTCCACCAGAACATGGCGGTAGGCACTGGAAGCCCTGAGATCACTTAAGGGAGTGAACTCCGTATGCATGATGGAGAGGGCCTGATCGATGTCGGTAGATGATTTAAGAAAATCTTCTGCTTTAATAAAACGCATGGGAGTGGGACCGACACCACCTGCGGCGATGCGGATATCCTCGATTCCTGATCGGGCATCATCTTTAAATTTAACTGAGACAGCAAAATTCACGGCCGAGATATCGAGATCCTTCCGGTTGGCGTATTTGTAAAACTTGATTTCGGTATTCTTCGAAGGAAGAGGAAATTTCAGATGGGTAATGATTTCACCGGCCTCCAGTGCCGTTTTCCGGTAGGCAAGGAAGAACTTTGAGAGCTTTATTTCCCGCTGACCCTTCGGCCCCTGGATCACGACACTGGCATCGAGGGCCAGGAGTGCTGGGGGAGTATCCCCAATCGGAGAGGCGTTAGCGATATTCCCTACAATGGTTCCGATGTTTTTAATCTGCGGACTCGCGAAGACATCAAGGTAGCGGGCAAACTCAGGGATGCGGTCTTTGATGAAGTGACGAAACTCCGTGTGGCTCACCCGGGCGCCAAGACTCACCACACCTGCATCTTCTTTTACCTCATAGAGTTCAGGGATAAGGTGGAGGCTTAATACTTTATTCAGTGTGATCTTACGTTTATTGTGAACAACGCCGAGATCTGTTCCAGAGGCGAGAATGCGGACTTCGGAATGTTTCTGAAGGTAATCGAGAGCTTCCTGAATTGTTTTGGGCGCAAAAAAAGAAAAATCCTCTGACTCAAGCAGGGCCCCTTCAGAGTAGGCGCTTATTAATTCTTTTTCCTGATGATCAGAATAGAATCTCTCTTTAAGACCCTGGCATTTTTTGAGATCAATGGAAGTGGCCGCGGTAATAATCGGACCATAACCCGTGCAGCGACAGAGATTTCCCGTGAGGGCGTTCTTGGCTTCCGTTGAATCGATACTTTTTTCTCCCCGGCACTTCTTTTCTTCCACAAGTCCCGTAAGGGCCATCACAAAACCTGGTGTACAGAATCCACATTGAGAGCCATGGCATTCCATCATCGCTCGTTGAGTTTCATGAAGTTCTTCCTTGTCTTTGAGAGCGTCCACTGTGACAAGGCTAGAGCCGTCGAGTTGAGCCACTAAGGTGATGCAGGAATTGATGGTCTGGTAACTTTCTGTATCTGAGCTCTTTATGTGAGGAAAGTAGCGAAGAACCGAACAAGCACCACAATCTCCTTCAGCGCAGACGATTTTAGTTCCTGTGAGGCATCGATCATAGCGCAGATAATCCGCAAGCATCATCGATCCTTCCCGGGCGTCGGCTTCGTGGCGTTTGCCATTGAGATAAAACAGAATTTTCTTTCTCATTAAGGGCCTTTTTGCAGAATGACAAAATACCCCATAATTATTCCTTGAGTGGGTGAGAATGTCAGGGAATAATTTCATCATGGTTAGTATCATTATCCTCTTTATTTCCCTTCTCATTGGGGTAGGGCTTCAGAGAGTCAAATCCATTCCTGAAAACGCTCATTCCACGCTGGGCCAACTCATCCTCTATGTCCCGCTTCCAGCAGTCTGTTTGCTTACTCTTCCGGATCTTAGGTGGAGCCTGGATCTCCTTTCCCTGGGACTTGTGGGCTGGATCATCTTTTTTACCGCTTTTTTGGTCTATCCTTTCCTGGGGAGAAAATTTGGATGGTCTTCTGAATTAGTGGCTTGCCTGATTCTCACTTCAGGATTTTGCAATTCGGCCTTCATCGGCTTTCCTGTCATCAGTGCTCTCTACGGAGATGAGGCCCTGAAGGGGGCCATCTTTCTGGATCAGGCCGGAACCTTTCTTATCACATCCACCTTCGGCGTCTGGATCGCGGTGACAACCTCCCATGGCTCACTCCGAAAAGCAGAACTATTTAAACGTGTCTTAACCTTTCCACCCTTTTTGGCCTTCATTGCAGGGATAACACTCGGGTTTATGGAGATAAGACCAGAGGGAGTCATGAGGGAGGTCCTTGAGAGACTCGCTTTACTTCTCACACCCATGGCCCTCATTTCCGTAGGACTTCAGCTAAAGTGGAGGGAGCTTAAGACGGAAGGAAGATTTCTCGCCCTAGGACTTAGCTTCAAGCTGATCCTCGCTCCTTTGCTGATCTATTCCATTTACTCTCTCCTTGGAGTTGACCGGATGACTTTAAAGGTAGCCGTGATGGAAGCGGCCATGGCACCGATGATCACTTCCAGCATCCTGGCCTCTTCTCATGGTCTTAGACCAAAACTTTCTGGGATGATGGTGGGGGTAGGGGTACCTCTTTCGGCCATTACTCTCTTTTTCTGGTATTACCTGGTCAACTAGGTTCATTGTTAAAAAATTAAACAGGGCCGATAGAAATTTCATTCGAACTAAGGCCAGAGAAATCTTCAGGTTAATATTTCTCCAAAATTAATCATGGAGATTTTATGGGACCTCGAAGTCTAGCTCTTGCTCTTACTCTCATCCTTTCTACTTCAGCCTTTGCCGCTGAGAAAACCCGTCGCTCGCAAAGAAACACCCAGGCCGCTGCCACCATGACCATGGGGTATTCGGTAATGAAGGGATTCATCAAAGCTTCGGACATCGAAAATCGCTACTCCAAGCTCATCTATGAGACTTTTTCAGGCCATCCCAATAGCATGATTTATTCATCCATCGAACCGGGAGATAAGATCACGATCAAATACTCCAATAGCGATCATCTTTACCGGGAATTTGAGTCCAAAAAAATCCTCGATAAGGAGTATAAAAAACTTCTGGATGAACGCAAATACCTCAATAAGCGAATCCATTTCGCTGAAAGAAACGGTGACGGAAAACTCCTCGCAAGTCTGACTAAAGAGCAAGATGAAGTGATCGAAGCCATGAATAAGAATGTCCGCAAAAGCTCGGGTGTCCTCCGCCGGATTAAAATGTCTCAGGTAAAGCCCATCAAGATCGTTCTCCTGAATGCTTCTGAGCAGGACGTTGCTTATAAGATCCGCTCCCTTGTTGACTCTGGTAAAAGCGTCTACGCCGTGAGACGAGTTCCCCGGAATATTGTTCAGAAAATCAGCCGCGCCCGCAATGGTTACATCCTCGCAGGAACTGCTGTGGCCCTGGGCCTTCTCACTGCCGAAGAGGTCCTTTCCGGAAAAATCGCCGTAAAAAGAGAAGAAGAACTTAAGAAATTGAACTGATTTTAAGACCGTCTAATCCTTTGACAGGGGCTTAAGTTCTAGACAAGGACCTGGCCCCTGCTCTCTCTTACTCACCCTTAAGTTGGCATTGATGTTGCTTTTCTAAACCCAAATTCGTTATTTGGGGATCATATGAAGTTACTTTTCGTGCTGCCAGCTTTATTCACCATTCTTCCGGCCATGGCCGGTGGACATTACTCACTTCAATACTCTGATGTCTTTCAGAATTGCAGCTTTATTCCTCAGGACGATTATTCCTTTAGCGCCATCGCCTCCAGTATTAAAGGTCAGTTAGAAACTAAACTGGAAGGGGATCGCCGCTGTAACGCCGCCTTCAATCAGATGCACTCTTCTATGCTCAATATCGAGCAGCTTCTTGCTAAGGATCTTGATCGAAAGAGTGCTGAGGAAATCTATAACGAAACCTATTCAAAATACCTTATGGATCTGACCCAGGAGACCCTGACCTTGGATCCTAATAGTTCCCGTTATGCCACACTTACAGCACAGGTGGATGCTCTTAAGCTCTCGCTTCTGGAAAACCAATTCAAGCTCCAGCTCAATAAGGAGAATCTCTCTAAGGATAAGTCCGTCGATTTTCGCCGGGACCTTTATACATATTCTTCGGGCCTTTTCTCTGCCATGAATAGCACTCCTCCGGAATGTATTGATAAGCTTGGAGGTTGGGACACCATGCTCCCGGCCGTTCTTCGGGTAGGGGGAATGATCGGCTCTTTCCTCGCCCCTGGTGTACCGGTTTTGGGTTTTGGCCTTGATGCCGCTTCTCAACTCGCTCAGCTTCTCCAGTCGGCAGATATTAAAAAATCGATTTCTAATATTGAGCGACGACGGAATGAAGGGATTATTGCCTGTACTTACCTCTCCCTTCAGGGCACGGCTTGTGAACTTCAGCGGGCCGATAAGTTTGCCCAGAATTCCGCTAAGATCCGGGATATTCTTTTGAATAAATTTCCGGAAGGTCAGAACGGAGAATACGAAAAATTCTATAAGGTCATGGGACTTCTTCCAGGAATCTCAGACATTCTTCGCTCCATTGGAAAAATGGGGTCGGCCGTGACCCTGGATAATGATCTTATCTACGCTTATTGGGCCGCCCTCCGGGTGGATCCTGCCACCATCCCTAAAGCGCCTACTAGCCAGCTTCCTGGTGAGAGTCCTGAAGCTTTCGAGACTCGTCAAAAACTCTGGCTTTTGGATGTGAAGGGGCGTGGAATCGTGGGTCCTTCCAATGATAACTCCGGTAGACCCATCCCGCTATCTGAGCAGGTGGCCAACGCTGAGACCATCATTCGAAATAACCAAAGCAATATCGAAGCTGTTACCAGTATTCTCACGGACACTCGTTCTTTCATGGATCTTAAAGAAGAGCTCGTGAAGAAACGAATGAACGTCGCCCAGGAGATTAATTTCCTCTACCGCTTCCTGAAAGAATTTTCACAATTGCCTGATCTTCCGAATCAGTATGCCGGAACCTTTGCCATCGCTCTTCGCATGACCGAGGCCCTGCAGAATTTCCTCGCCATCAATCTTATCGATGGAGAAACCCTTACTTCTTATGAGGAAAGAGTCAACATCGCAGGAAACCGCCTGTTCACAGAAATGTCCCGAGGGTCAATCTCTCAGATCACGCGGCAAACAGTTCTCATGGTGCCAGAGAAAGCTTTTGAGCGCTTCACCCGTCCCTTTGAAGTCATCGAGCAGTTCTATACGAACCGTGATATCGAGAGAAAAGATGACCCAGATCACGCCTCTTACACAGAATTTGTGATCTACAAATCTCTTCAGATCAAGGTCGCTAAGGATTACCCGATTCTGGCAGGCTCTGGCCGCACCGGGCGACTGGAAATTTATGAAACAACCAGAGAAAGTTTTGAAAAAGGCTTTAAAAAAGAGATCAAGAAGATGATCAAAAATGCCCTTCGCGAGCAGTCCGATGTCCTGACAAATTTTGAAGGTCAGACCTCGGCCCATCTCTGTGCTCTTTTTAACCGCTTCCTTGAAAAGCATGACCGGGGTCTCTTAAAAGATTGTAAGCGCCGTCACACTCACCTTGACCTCATGAATGTCCTTGGGGGAGTGACCCGTGGAAAGGTTCAGATGGAAATCGAGTACAACCGGGCCTGCTTCTACAACGACTATAAACGCGAGGAAAATGGTCAGAGGATCCTCTTTGAGCGCCTCAAAGACTTCGGAAACCGGAATCTCCAGATGCTCTCGCCGCGCTAATCGGTTATAATTTTGGCCTATGGCCATGCTAGAGAGAATTAAAAAGCGTCAGCTCGACGGCTTCAAAGAATTTGTCCAGAACATGGAGACCACGGGTCTCTGGAAGCGCCAGCAGATTATAACAGCGGGGGTCCTCGAGGATCCCAATTATATGTTCTGGATCTTAAAGAACATCAAAAGCTTCGAATCCATCCTGGAACTTCCCAGTGAGGACCTTGAAAAGGTTCTCTCCACTCAGCCACAGATGATTGGTGTTCTCGCTAAGGCCATCGTCACACTTCCCCAAACCGAGAAAGAAGCCTTAACCAACTCACTTCCAAAGTTTAACTCTCAAATCCGGGATGAACTCAGTTACATGGGCGAAGTCCCACCGGCCGAAGTTGAGGGAGCGAGATTTTATCTTTTAAAAACCATCAGAACTCTTCAGAGTGAAGAAAAAATCGAGGGATTCTCCTGGCGACTTCCACCCATGGATATCTTCTATCCGAAAACCTTTGATGATGGCAGTGTAGAGATCTATTTTGAGTCCGGGATCCTTGCGGCCACGGGAGAGATGTCAAAAAATAAGAGAGAAGGGCTTTGGACTCATTTCTACGATAATGGAAAACTGCTGGCCCGGGGTCACTACAAAGATGGGCTCAAAGAAGGCAAATGGGAGTTCTATTTTGGGAACGGGAAGAACAAGGCCCAGGGGAATTATCTGGACGATAATAAACACGGCATCTGGCAGGAATGGGACCGCAATAACAAGATGAGTGAATCAACCTACAAACAGGGCGTAAAGCTCGATCAATCCTCTTCGAACTGAATATCACCCCGGATCCGAACCCCATCTAAAACCCGGTCACCCTTTTCTTCAATGAAAGGAAACTGGAGTGTCTTGAGCTCGGGGTATTCCTCTTCAAAAGCGATCATGATGGTCCGCGGAGCAATGTCCATAAGGGAGCTTAGGTAGTAGTGCTTTCCAAAGAGCTCTACCGCCTGTTCATCCAAAGTCACGTGCCTGAAATCTGACTCATCAATGAGAGGATTATGAGAAGTGTTTTTGACGATGATCGCCCCCTGGATTTTTTCCTTCGGGAGATCCTTCGTCGTTCCCCAGGTTGCCAGAGGGAAATAGTCCAGGTGGAAAGTGGAGCTTCCATAGACCAGTCGGCGGGGGATAATAAGCCGGCCCATGAACTTCCGGGTGGTCTCATCCTTGGCCTTCCGGGCGAGCTTCTCGGCCAAAAGTGAGTCCTCGATCCGGATGATATAATGGCCTGGATTCTTGGTGGAAAGGAACAGAATATATTGAAATGCCACGGAAAAGAGAGTGAAGAGCTTCTGTTGATCCAGATGGATGTGCTTCTCCGGGGTCTCCACCAGGGTTTTCACAGCTTCGTAGAGGGTTGATTTATCGAGGTCTTTTTTGCCAATCATACCCCCATATTTTGACCAAAAATATCTGATTGGCAATAAGCAAAAAGCCCGAAAACAAAGGGAAAAAAATTGACGGAATCCCGGGTTGTCTTTTATGATGCACACAAAAAAAATTAACTGCCACCCTCTAACAAGCAATTTGGAGCACAGATGAGCATTGACAAGAACCTGGCCAAGACCCGGAACATCGGGATCTCCGCCCACATTGACTCTGGAAAGACGACCCTTTCAGAACGTATCCTTTTCTACTGTTCTAAGATCCACAAGATCGAAGACGTAAAAGGCGGCGGAGCTGGGGCCACCATGGACCACATGGAGCTCGAGAAAGAAAAAGGAATCACGATCACTTCTGCGGCCACAACCGTTGAATGGACCGGGATCGATAAAAAAGGCATTACCTACGCTGAAGGCGATGGGAAAGAAATCAAGATCAACCTCATCGATACTCCGGGACACGTGGACTTCACTGTTGAAGTTGAGCGCTCCCTCCGAGTTCTCGATGGTGCGATCCTCGTTCTCTGCTCTGTTGCTGGCGTTCAGTCACAGTCCATCACTGTTGACCGTCAGATGAAGCGCTACCGCGTTCCTCGTCTTGCCTTCCTTAACAAGATGGACCGTATGGGTGCAAACCCTTACAACGGAACTAAGGCCCTCCGCGAGAAGCTTAACCACAATGCTGTTCTTATGCAGCTTCCTATCGGCGCTGAAGAAAACTTCAAAGGCTGTATCGACCTCATCACTATGAAGGCTTACTACTTCGACGGTGATAACGGTGAGAACGTTCGCGAAGAAGAAATTCCAGCGGATATGACTGATAAAGCTCAGAAGGCCCGTGAAGAGCTCCTCGATGCAGTTTCTGCATTCGATGACGCTATGATGGAAGCCATCCTCGAGGGTGGAGACATCACTGAAGAGCAAATCCACGCTGCCGTTAGAAAAGGTGTAAACTCCCTTCAGTTCACTCCGGTTTTCCTCGGATCTGCGTTTAAAAACAAAGGCGTTCAGCTTCTTCTTAATGCTGTTGCCCGCTACCTTCCTTCACCAGTTAGCTGCGAGAAGCCTAAGGCCATCGACTCAACTAACGGTGAGAAAGTTGAACTCACTCCAGAATACGATAAGCCGCTTGTTTGTATGGCCTTCAAAATCACTGATGAACAGTTCGGTCAGCTCACATACACGCGTATTTATCAGGGAACTCTTAATAAGGGTGAAACCCTCATCAACACTCGTACTAAGAAAAGAGTCCGTGTTGGTCGTATCGTTCGCATGAACTCCAATGACCGTGAAAACATCGACGCTGCTTCTGCAGGGGACATCATCGCCATGATCGGTGTTGACTGTGCTTCCGGGGATACATTCGTGTCTGACTCTGGAAACGTTGACCACCTTTCTTGTGAAGGAATGCACGTGCCTATTCCGGTTATCGAGCTTTCTATTAAAGCAAAAGATAAAGAGATGCAGGCAAGAATGTCTAAAGGTCTCCAGCGCTTTATTAAAGAAGACCCTACTTTCCACCTTTTCACAGATGAAGAGTCTGGTGAAACACGTATCGCAGGGATGGGGGAACTCCACCTTGAGATCTACGTTGAGCGTCTTAAGCGAGAGTACAAAGCTGAAGTTGAAGTGGGTGCTCCACAGGTTAACTACCGTGAAACAATCCGCGGCGAAGCCAAACTCGAATACACGCACAAGAAGCAGACTGGTGGTTCCGGTCAGTTCGCAAAAGTTGCTGGTAAAATCCGTCCGCTCGCTGGCGACAGAAAAGAGCGTGAAGACCAGACTTACCGTTTTGTTAATGAAATTAAGGGTGGTGTGATTCCAAACGAATTCATCCCTTCTTGTGACCGCGGTTTCGGCGATGTTATGGGTAAAGGTCCACTCGCTGCGTTCCCGGTGATCGACGTTGAAGCCTTCCTCCAGGACGGTCAGTACCACGATGTCGACTCCTCTGATATGGCCTTCCGAATCGCCGCTCGTATGGCGATGAGAGATGCTATTAAGAACGCTAACCCAATCCTTCTTGAGCCAATTATGAAGGTGGAAGTTGAGACTCCGCAAGAGTACCAAGGTTTCGTTATCGGTGACTTATCTTCCCGTCGTGGTGTGATCCTCGGATCTGAAGCGACTGACACTGGGGATGCGATCATCAACGCTCACGTTCCTCTCTCTGAGATGTTCGGCTACGCGACTGTTCTCCGTTCTGGATCTGCTGGTAAGGCCGGCTACTCCATGGAGTTCGCTAAGTACGAGCCATGTCCATCTCACGTTCAAGAGAAGGTTATGGCCGCTCGTAAGGACAAGCTCACTGAGCGAGCTGAGTAATTCAATTTTTATAGTCTCTCAAAGGGCCCGGGAAACCGGGCCCTTTTTTTTTGGTCTGCGTCTTAGCTTGGCACTGATGCTGCTTCAACTGGGAGTGAACAATACCGAAGGAGTAGAACATGAAAACATTACTATTTGCCTCTGCTTTGGCCCTTTCTTTTTCCGCCATCGCTACCAGCAACAATCTGCCTGACGAAGTGGATGCGAACAACGTTCCGGCAGCTGAAGAGGCCCGGGAAGAAGAGATCATTGATACCAGAGACTCTATTGATCTCAATGAAACACCGGCCGAGCTTGAAGAACGGGAAGAGGCCGAAGAATCTGGTTGGGTTGAATCTGAGGAAGAATTCCTCAACGACGAAGATATGTAAGTAAAAGGCCCGGGTGACCGGGCCTTTTCATGTAATCTTTTCCCTTTAGCTCATATTCAGTAGGGGAAGAGAACGATCTCTGAGAGAAAGACCTTCAAAATGAGGTCTTTTTATGTATTTTGCACTCTTAACCATTTTTCTTATTCCTTTAACTGAGGCGGCTTCTTCCTTTAACCAGGTCCGCTCAGTGCTCCTGGACACCACTCCCAGGGCGGTCAGTGCTGAATCTGCTGAGGAAATCCTCGTTTACAGAAATGGGAATCTTCCTCAGTACGAAGTGACCCTCTCTAAGTTTTTTAAAAATGGAATCAATCTTCTGGCCCAATCAGCTCAAAGAACAGTGAGTGAACGGGTGGATATCTATCCCAGGATCGATAAGCTCCTCCATCCTAATGGGGTCTGCCTGATGGGTGAATGGGTAGGAACCGGCAATGTGGGGTATACAGGGTATTATCAGAAGGGGATGAGAGGTTTACTCGTTGCCCGGGTTTCCACGGCCACCTCTTCTACCAAGGTGGGCGAGAAGCGTGGTTTTGGGATCGTGCTGAAGCTTTTTCCCACCATGAATCCCAATCAAGAAGTTAATACGGCCCAACTTTTCACCTTAGATGTTCTGGCCGGCACAAACCGTCGCTCTTTTTTCGGATCTGCCCTGACAAACTCACCTAAGCTTGGTCTTCCGAGTTTTGATCTCATTAAAATGATGCCAGCGGTTTCTAAGGCCCTAGGCTCTGCGGATAAGGATCTTCTCTATCGCCCGACCTATGAGCCTGCTGAGGCCGGAACTTCCCGTGGGGAGAATGTCTATTATCCATCCTTTGTGAAGATCGTCGCATCAGGGAAGGCCACAGGTGAAGCGGATTTCCGGGATGAACTCAACATCAAAAAACACCATCCCCAGGGTCTTGTCTTTGAGATTTACGGCAACGAGATGACGAGCAATTTTGTGGGGCAGGGCTGGGAAAAACTGGCCGAGCTTCGCTTTAAGGAAAGTGTCGTCTCCTATGGTTGTGACCGGCAGGTTCACTTTCCCCATCCGAAGTCGGATCGCTAGGTAGAATTTACACTTAAACTAGTCTTCTTGTATTAGTTTTACTAATACTTCTCCCATGGTTGTCGAATCTTCAATGCTCCAGGTGCTCATCGCACTTGCTAAGAGCGATAATATTTCCAAGGCCGCTGAGGAACTCAATGTCACTCAGTCAGCTGTCTCCCAGGCCTTAAAAAATCTTGAAGGCAGGGTGGGCTTTCCCGTGGTTGCGCGCCAGGGAAAATCCGTGGTGCTCACTGAGAATGGGCAGAAACTTGCAAAGGTTGCTAAGCAGTTCTTTAACCGCATTGATGAAACTATTGAGCAGATTCATCTCGAGAATTCCGAGATCAAGGGAAAGATCCACCTGGGCTCTCTCTATGGACTGGGTAAGACATGGCTCTCCACCCGGATGATGGACTTCATGAACGCCTATCCCTCACTGGAAGTGCGGCTCACCATGGACTTCCCCGAGAATGTGATTAAGAAATTTGAGCAGCATGATATCGACTGCCTCATCATGCCCGAGCATCTTGTTCCCGCATATGCGGAAAAGATGGATCTTCACTCGGAATACACCACTCTTGTATTCTCAGAAAGTCTGGGGATTACGGCCGAGACTGATTTTAAAGAAATTCTCCAGCATCCAGTGATCTTCTATGAAAATAACGATCCAAACTTTTATCGCTGGTGTCGGGAGAAGTTTGGAGTGACTCCCCGAAATGTGAAGCCGCGTCTGGTGGTGAATTCATTCGGTCAAATGCTTCAGGCCGTGGCCGCGGGTCTCGGGATAGCTGTCGTCCCGACTCACGTTCTCAAACGCTCTCACTATAAAGCAAAAATTGGAACGGCCGGAAAAGAGTTTGAGATCTTCAGCAACAAGGTTTCCTTTGCCTATCACGCGGATGAAGCTCAAAGCTATAAGATCCAGGAGCTCTTTAAGTTTCTCCAGGAAGCCACCAAAGATCTCTAGAAGAGAATACTCCAGACATTAAATATATTACCGCGCCATGGGATATAAGAGTCTCGCATGATCTGCTGCTCTTCTCGCTTCCACCAGTAGCTGCTGGCCGCGGGGTAGGCGTAACCAAACTGATAGCTTGTCGGATTTTCAAACTCCTCAAAGAGAGGGAGCTGCGGGTAATTTGTTTTATACTGAGAAACTTTTGCAATGAGATCATCGGCCTTACGGCGGTAATTTCTCGCTTCGCTTACCCAGTGTTTTCTTTCATTCATATCCAGGAGAGCTTTTCTGAGATAAAGAGCGTGATACATCCTGAGAAAGGTGATCTCTAAAACCTCACGGAGTTCATCGTTTTTAACGACGGAATGATCGGGCCATTCTTTGATGGCGATCTCCAGTAGATCGTGCTGACGTTGGGTCTCTTCAGGGTTTTTCCGCAGCTCTTTTAGAAGAAAGCGATTGTGAATTCGATGCTCAGAAGAGAGTTCATCCTGAAGATTAGGCGCTGAGATCATGGTGATGATCCCTTTTTTCTTAATCCACTCGTGCTGATACTTAATCATCTTCTTCCAGAAAGGTAGCGGTTCTCCCAGAAGCTTTAAACCGATGGTGGGATTAAAGTCGTAATCAAGATCCGTGATGAGCGCAAGATTCCAGTCAAAAAGCCAGTAGCCCAGGGCCTGGCCAGTGGTGAAATTCACGTGCCCCTCGATCTCAGCGAGATAGCAGAGCTTAAAATCTTTGGCCCTGGAATAAAGATAGTCAGTGAGAAAAATCGGGACATCGATATCCATACCCAACCACCAGCTCGTCTCCGGGTAAAACCAATTGGGCCTTTTATCTTTTTGAGAGAGCATGAAGTTTTTCATACCGATGAAATTCTCATTCCCGTACATGGGGGCCTTCTCATCTTCCAGGCCATAGAACATCACCGTGTGGGGCCAGACCCCGACGTTGGAATTAGCAAACTGAGAGAGAAAATTATAATTGCCGTATTTTTCGTGTTGCTGGTTCACGGAGATATGACCCCGGGTGAAGATCTGGGCTCCATGATCTTCAGAAACCTCTGCCGCAAGCTTT
>CAZPFM010000010.1:0-15515 GCA_964585845.1 uncultured Bacteriovorax sp. | reverse complement strand
CTTTCATGATGAAACTAAAAGGATTAGCGAGGGCTCCTTTCATAGTTCTTATTACAATCCCTCTGCTAAGCCTTACAAAAGGAGGCAACGTGCTCGCCTGAAAACTTTTAATATTAGAGCTATCCAAACACATCGTATTAAAAATAATTTCTGCCTCTTTGTAGTCAATTTCCATACATAAAGATAAATCTCTAATTATTTGATTCGTCTCAGTCATATAAGTCACAATATTCATTAACTGCAAATGTGGCCTCTTTAGAAGTAGTTCCTGGCAAAACCAAGCATGCTTTAATGAGAAGCTAATTATCCATGTGACAGCTTCAACGTATTTTTCAAATTTCACTCCACCAAATTTCAAATCGTGATTGAATAGTTCTGCATGCAGAAGGCTCTTACAGCGATACGAAGCAAGAATATGGAAGAAAGCATCAATCTCAGGCGTAGTTTTATATTGAATATAATGGTCTAGATAAACATCGACCCTGTCTCGCATTTCGGATTTTATATAAGAACCAAATTGTTTTACAAAGTTTTGAATATCTTGGGCATATGGCACTTTTAAAGAACGTAGATAAAGTTCCCATTCAATTTTCTCAATAAATTCAACTGGAACGATACTATCCTTATGTCGATATGAAATTTTCCTTTCTTCCAGCTGCGAAAACTCCATTAGATCATACTTACAATAGTCCGTATACAACTGAAATAGCGTCACTCGGCCACCTTGTTGAACTACACTATGTGCCCAATTAGACATTTCATCATTCGTTTTCGCTAAAGCATAGCGATCAGTCTTCCTTGCTGATCCCAAAAAGGGAATTATAGATTTGTGTAAGCCATGCTCATATAAAGGGTCCAATCCATTATTAACTGAAATATTTAAAAATTCCTTTCCAAAGTGGATCGTGTCAAAAGTCCGAATCAATTGAACCAAAGCCAACTGTTGCGAAGAAGAATCAGTTTTAAAAGATTTTTCTAACTTCTTGGAAAAATCCTTTTCGAATATTTCTGCTAATTCTGATGTCATCTATTCTCCGATTTCAATAGTTAATTTTGATCCTACAGACAAAGATGATTACTTAAAAGGACAGTATGGATCTACTTACCAAATCCCAACGAAGCTACTGTATGTCTCGAGTCAGAGCAAGCATACCAAGCTCGAACGAATCCTGCGCCTTATTCTGAGAAGCTCGAATTTAAATTTAGAACAGATTCGGAACTTACAGGAAAATGGATGAAAAACAGTTTTATTTATGGATGGTTGCTTTTGGCACCAATGTCCTGAACACTTTACTCTTCCTGCTTCCAATAAATCATTCTGGAAAGATAAGATAAATGGAAACCTATTAAGTGATCACGCCCAAAAGAAAGAATTAAATGGTAGAGGCTACCAAATAATTCGAATTTGGGAGCATGAAACAAAAATACAACCGCACTCAAAAGAAAAATAGAGAGAAGACTAAAAAAGATGAGAACACTTTAAATTAGATCTCACGTATCTAAAATTCTTAAAATCTTCTTACCAACGTTTTTTGCTAAAAGTGGTGGAACCGCATTACCTACATGACGAGTCATCTGATCTATTCCCCCAAAGAGTTTAAAGCTTTTGGGAAATGTTTGTAATGAAGCAGCCTCTCTAGGTGTGATGGCGCGATCTTGAGTAGGATGTCCATACCTGCCATTAGAAATAGAGGTGCATTTGCAAGTTAATGTCGGAGCTGGCTTACTCCAGCTCATTCTTCCATAAACGTCAGAATGCCCTTTTGTAGATTTGTGACAGTCCAGAGACAGATGCTTTGGCCAAGACAATCTACTCCCCCCATTTTTAGGCGTAGTTTTAATACGTTTTAAGTTAATATCTGATAAGCCTCTTGCTCTGTGACCATTAAGAGAATGCTCCTCTCCCTGCTTTATTAAAGGAAAGTCAGCAATTGCTTCTTTAACGGTTACGTAAGGTCGCTTACCAGGACCGTGTGTGAAAGATGGTAAAGATAGTTCTATATTCGGGAGATTCGAAGCAAGAAGTATTAGTCTTTTTCTAGACTGAGGAACTCCATAATCTTTTGCATCAACTACATCAAAAGCAAATTGATATCCATATGACTTTAATTTCTTTAAAAACTTAGAGAAAATACCACTGTTTCCTTTAACATTTTGTATGCCAGGAACATTTTCAACAAATACAAAGTCTGGTCTATGAAAATCTACAAACCTAGCAAATGAAAGTAGCAAGTTTTTTCGATCGTCACCACTACTCCCCTTGCTCGGATTTCTTGCAGAAAACGGTTGGCAAGGCGCACATGCAGAAAACAATAAAAAGTCCTTCTTATCTCTTTTGATTCCACTTAAAACATCTACAGGATTTAATTTACTTATATCCTCATTTAAAAAATCTGCTCCTCTTATGTTTTTCTCATACACTTCTTTGCAAGTAGGATCGAAGTCAATTCCTCTTACAATCCTAATTCCCGCTTGCTTAAGGCCCAATGAAGTACCACCACACCCAGAAAAGAAATCAATTCCAATAACACTACTCATTACTTTTGTTCCTTAACATCTTCATCTTTTTTATTCTCAACACCTGAAACCGCAACTACTTTATCAGCGGGTTTCTTTGGGTGTACTTGCCAATAACCAGAACCCCATTTCTCATAGTCAAAGTCTGGTAAGCCAAATCTACCCATTTCCTGGCCAGCCAAAGTACTAAAACTCTCTCTGAATGGAGAATCCAAAGAAGAAATACGATAGAAATCTTTTTCTTGTTTTTTTTCTTCAAGACTTATCTGATTAATAGGAATCAAGCTTAACTTTTTTAGATTTACTCTAAAACCAGGAAGTATTTTGTTTAGTCTTGGAAGATAAATTTTTCCTTCTCTAGGTTCTCTATCTCTCTGCTTCCTAACTTCCGATCCAAGCTTTTTATGATCTGCTTGATTTTTGAAAAAGTCCGCCGACTCTAGAATAGGTTTAATTTCATCTAATTGGGCGACTAAAACATTTGCAATTTTTGGATTCCTACCATTGAGCTGAGCCATATCACAAGAAGGTGAAAGAGCAATATAATACAATTCATCGTTCTTGTTCTTAACAATATCCCCAGTGAGAAGGTCAGTGTCAGGCAAAGGTGGATATAAATACATTTCACATGGATCTATATATGATCCTTCTTCAATATGAAATGCGAAATCCAATGAAGCAGCTATTCGTCTCGCGAACAACCTTTCCATTACATCTTCAGGCAAAGCGTCTTCGGCAACAACTGGAAATGTATTTTTCAGTAATTGAAAATTAATACTATCTATCGTCTTTTTTACTTTTTCTAGAAATGAAATTTTACGCCTAAATTTTTCAAACTCTTCCAATAAAACGAGATCAGAACCTGGATTCTTTTGCACATATTTTACGAGAGGATGTTTTCTTGGATCTTCATTACCAACCTCTGCAGGAGGTACAGCACTATAAATAATGGTAGGCTTAAATGAGTTTTCGAAAATATCCTTCAGTACAGTGTCACCCTTTCTTTCTCCATCATCTCCATCACGAAGATCTAATACAAGAAGGGAGTAGTTATACTGCGGCAAACTTCGGCTAGCCTCATCAAAATCGTTAAAACGCTTTACTTTAAATAACTCACTCTTTCCTACTGCTTCGAGTGTAGTCATGAATGTGTCATAAGGATTATCGTCATCTTCAACCCAACAAATAAACATATTAAACTTTCCTTGGTAACGTGATCTCAAAAGCAGCTCCTCCAAGTGAGCTCTCAACAATCTCGATGTGTCCTCGGTACTTTTCACATATTTCTGCAACAACCGTAAGACCCATACCTGTCCCATCAGGCCTCGCACTTACCCCGGGTAAGAAAATAACATCTGAGTATTCCTGATCAATCCCTGGTCCACTATCTTCGAATGTGAAAACCAAGCTTTCCTTTTGTCTTTTTAACTTGCCTAGCTTAATTATTCTGTCTGTACTTTTCTTCTTACTAACCCAATGGATCGCATTCTGAAGAAGATTTTGAAGAAGAATAAATAACTCTCCTTCAGACACCCCAACTTCATCATTTTTAGTTTCATTTACTATTTGAATTTCACGCTTCGAAATCAACTTACTATTCGCTTCTAAACAGCTCGCGAATATCCCATGCAAACTTACAAACTCATTTGTTTTACGTTGAAACTTAGCTCCCGAGAGTGGCAGAATTGCGTGGGCAAGGGTTTCCAGTGAGGCCAGTGCTTTATCTGAAGTATCCAATCTTTTTTTTACCAAACCTTTTTTCTCACTATTACATGCCTCTAAAAGATTTCTTCCATCACGATTACAGGCACCAATCGCAACGCTTGAATTTCTCACCTCATGTACAACATATGAGGCGATTGTACCTACGGAAGCAAGACGACTGTAATAACCCAGCCTATCTTTTATGAGATCATCTCTTTTTTTAAGGTCCACACCCAGCTTATCAACAAGCTTTAAAACTGAGTCCGTCGTACCATCCGTTGATAGCGTATGCCGGATATTTTGAATTGAATCTTCGACCTGTTCATTCTCCAGTAAGAATCTGAATGAGTAAGCATCTTCCTTTGTCGCTTTGTATTTTTTCCTAATAATTTCTAATATTGAAATTGCTTCAAGAAGTAGCGAATTAAACTGATCACTAGCACTATTCCTTTCCAACGTTTCTCTGTCTGCTGTATCCACGAGATCTGGATTTCCTTTACTGGAAATATCAACGAACGAAATAATATTATTCATTGAAATTCTATCACCGATTCTACTTACTCGACGCTGCTCCAGGTTTAACCAATCAATACCGGAAGTTTTTGGCAAAACAAGTATTTCATCTCGATATAATGAGACTCCTCGATTTAGCTTAATCCATTCTCTTATTTGTCTTTTTTGCAAATCAAATTGGTCGCTAATATCTCCGACAGAATTTGCATCAAGGTCCCAGACTCTGAATTCAAATTCAAAATCACCACAAATAAACTGTTCATCTTCTTCAAGCATTTCCGACATTTCCTTTTCAATCTTCTCGCTTTTTTGGACGTATCTTTTATTTATGCTAATTGAAGCTTCCAAACCTTGTTTTGAAATCTTGCCTTTATAAAAATAGTGTGGGTAATCTAAGAATTTTGGATATGAAGATGCAACATTTGTTACCTCTCCATCGTTTAACAATGGATGTTCTAGCTTAATTACGAAATCATCTGATTTCCGAAGAGGCGGTCTAATTCTTGCTAATTCTTTTTTTAACTGATCAACAGAATCCTGATCATCTAACCAATCTTTCTTTTTTAAGTTACTGATTCTAATTAAAGTACCATGCTTTTTATTAAAAGGTGTACTTGGCCAACGATCAATCGCAACAGTAAAGTCATCGAAAACCAGATCATCAATTGAATCATTCTCATCAATTGAAGTGAATTTGCTCCAATCCAGAAGCAAAGCATAGCAGTCTTCATTTTTGGTTTGAGTATAAACTTCTAATTCTCCACCAAGTCTTGCAGCAGATAGACGCCCAATACCTTTATCTCCTGACAAGCTTCTCTTTCTCTTTCTGTTCTGTAGCTTAAGGATTTTTTTGTATGGTGTGAAAAGTTGTGTCCAGACACTTTTGAGAATCTCGAGAGACATTCCATCTCCATCATCCTCTACTTCAATGAAATTACCAGTTGTACTAGATCCGAATCTAATAATTACTTCCGTTGCCATTGCATCATATGAGTTCTTAACTAACTCAGAAATTGCAACGAAATCATCAGTAACTAGTCTTTCACCTAGCTCCTTAATCGCCCTAGGATGAACGCTAAAAGGAACGTATTCGGCATCTGCACTTAGATTCAAGTTTTCACTCATAAAATTTCTCGCTGGTTAATGAAAATTGTAATCAAATGTACTGGCTAAGTCATTGTTTCTAATTGTTTTAACGCGTCGTGTTTTTGACATGAAACTGTATTGAAGGCGTGCGGCAGCTATTCCAGCATAACAGGTTAGAATTAGGGCCATATTGATGACCTTCCCCCAATCTTCACCGAGCCTAGATTGAGCCACACTGCATATTTTTCCTTATCGTAACATTCCAAAAAGTTCTTTCGGTGTTTTCATTCCCAGTGAGCTGTGTGGTCTTTCAAAGTTATACTCATCCCTCCAGCCCCAGGCTTTCCATTAAAGATCTTCCAAGCTTGAGAACCAATTCATATTCAAGAACTCGTCTCTTACATTTCCGTTGAACGATTCGATGAAAGCATTATCCGTTGGATTCCCTGTGCTGAAATGAAGCTCGATTACTTTTTGGTAAGCCCATTTGTCGAGCGCTAAGCAAATAAATTCTGGTCCGTTGTCCACGGTGATAAACTCATGAACTCCTTCAAATTCACAGACTCGCTCGAGTATCTGAATTACCTTGAACCCTGTGAGGCTGAAATCAAACTTAAGGGCGTGATTGTTTTTAGAAAATACATCAATCACAGTCAGTCCTCTCACGCTTTTTCCGTAGCTCAGTTGATATGACATAAAGTTCATCGACCAGTTTGTTCGGTCCTGATGGCAAAGGAATCGGAGCTCTCGTTTCTGAATGGTATCGTCGCTTCTTCTTTTTGCCCTTGAGACCTAGATTTAGCTCTAGATATTAAAGCCTCTCGGTCCTCTTATGATTCACCTTGAAGCCATCTTTTCGAACTATCTTTTGGATTCGAGGATGACCGTAGCGAGGTCTTTTCTCTGATCTATAAGATCATTCTCTTCTTTTATTCGACGTTCTTATCTGGTCGCTTTTTTGTAGCGAACAGCGGATCTCTATATGGAAATCGCTTTACACGCCTTTCTCTCGGAGACCTTGAATTCTTATTTGATAAAAGTAATAGCCTTCTTGTTGAGCAGGAAGGCTTACCACTTTTTTGCGTTTCCTGTCTTGAGAGGGCTTGATCAGCAATGATTTTCTTAAGCCTGGCATTCTCGTCCAAGAGTATCTTGAACTCTCTGAGCTGATCGACTTCCATTCCTGAATACTTCTTCTTTCAGATGTAAAATGTCTGCTCGTGAACTTCGAGTTCCCGGCATACATTCTTTGCAGGCTCACCGGTCTCAACACGCTTGAGTGCTTTGATGATCTGTTCTTCTGAGAATTTTTTCCGTTTCATTTGTCCCCTTAGGTTTATGTTAACACGGGGTGACTCATCAAGGTGGTGGCTTAGATTATAGGGGCTAGGTCAATCCGAAGAACCAGAATCCACGATGCACGTCACACGAACGCGAGTCTCTTTTTAATGTCTGGTGGAAGTATCTATGACCTTAATAAAGTTCTAAGCCTCGCTGATGTGAAGACTACTGAAAGGTATGCACCCTTAAGTTCTGATCACTTGGGTGCGACTCGTCCTCCCCAAAAATCCGAAAGGGGTCAGGATGATGATATCTCGATATCTGTATGATGGGTGTGAATGAATTGCTGTGGGTGATCCACCATGAAGGTATGAAAGTCAGAGTCTGAATTTTTTGGTTGCGGGAGCAGGATTTGAACCTACGACCTTCGGGTTATGAGCCCGACGAGCTACCAGACTGCTCCATCCCGCGATTGAAAAGAACGTCAAATGAATTAAGGCATTTATAGCCCCCAGCATTCTATTTGTAAAGGGATAACTCACTTTATCTCAGCGATTTAAGCCCCCAAATTTACTCACAAAGCCCAAGTGCAGCTTCTGCCTGTTTGGTGGCAACTCTGCAGGGGGATATAATTTTGGGGATGAGGTCATTATTGATCATTTTTGGAGGTCTTTTTCCGCTCCTCTCTTACGGGAATACCTTCTCCTTTTCTAAAAGGCCCTACGATTTCCGCCTGGAAGTCTCGAAGACTCATGTGGTGTACCGAAGCCATGGCTTCAATCTCAATGAGCCTATCGGTAAGTGTGAGCGGCCCTATGCTGAAGCCTTGAATCTCGAGTTTCTCTCCCTGGCTGAAAATGATCCTAAGGGGAGCGAAGTCTATCTCGTGGATGGAAAGAAATTTAAGATCGCCAAGAACTCGCGCTTTGCCCGGGAGCTTGCCAGTGTTGATATTAAACTCCGGGCCTTCGCCATTGAACTAAGGAAAGCATGCTCTCCCTAATCCTTGCTTCATTATTTATTTTTGCGGCTAAGGCGCAGGTCTCTCCAGAGAACTGTGATCCAGCAGAGCTTCAGCGCAGCTGCCACGCCAGTGTGTGCTCCAATCGTCAGCGGATTCCGGATTCTCTTGAACAATTAAGTGAAACCCTGAATTCCCGCACAAGTCGCATACCTTCTGCTGCTGCCCAGAGAATTCAGGCCAATGTTGCGGCGGTGAATGCGCTTCTCGCTCAAGCTTCCACTCCGGCACCGGAAGGGTATTACAATGGACTGGCCGATTCTCTTGCGGCCAATCCTGAAGAGGCAGCCAGTGCTTTTCCTGTCCTTCGGGAAACTCTTTTTAGAATAAGTGCCGATGACTCGATCATCATTAACTCCCTGGCTTCAGAAGAAGAGCAGGAGGCGATCCACGCTTTTAAGCGGGCCCATGACGAATACTTCGAAATCTGGATGCTCGAAGGGCTTTTGCAGACTCCTGAATCCGCTTCGAAATTTAAAACTTATCTTCAGCGAGAAAATCCTTCTCTTGCCTCATCCCTTCCGAGCTTTGCGGCAGGGGCCGAGATTCCTGATGACATCCTCACCCGCTACGCCGATGCTCATCAGGAGTTCATGGCGGATAATCTCCGGCAGAATCGGGAAATTTATAGCAGGGCCTATCAGATCTCAGAGAGATTCATCGTCGCTAAAGCCCAGGTCCGAAACCGCTGGAATGTGACAAGCTGTCAGCTCATCGATTTTGTGAATGAAGAGGTTAAGGCCAATTATGATCCTCAGAAGTTTGGCGAGATGGTGGAAAAGACCCTTGGTCTTCTAGAGGAAAAACTCTATCCCAAACTCTCCCCTGAAACAGCAGCGTCTATCAAGAGTCAGTTCACGGCCGAAGACTTTCATCTCTACGAAGAGTCGCCAGACTTCTCCAGCTTTTCAAACAGTAATACGACTGTCTCAGAGAATCGCTTTGAGAACATCTCAAGGCTCAATGACCTTTCGGCTTCATCCTGCACATTCGGTAACATCAGCCCCGATCTTTTCCGGGATGGATTATCCGAAGACGCTGGCGGCATTTACTCCATTAACATCTCTCCCATGTCCCTGGTGAATAATGCCGAAGCGGTCCTGGCCCATGAGGCCGGACACTTTTTAACCTACCTCTTTCACCGCAATCCCATGAGTGATCACTCCCGGGCAAAAATCACTAAGCTTCGAAGTTGCCTCTCCAGTATGCACCCCGAAGAAAATCGTCCCGGAGAAACGGGCATCGATCTCCCGGGTGATAAGTACAGAACCGAAGAAGACTTCGGTGACTGGGTGGCCGCTACCCTTGGAACAGACACAGACTATATTGGCTGCGAAGTGAATCAATTGCTCAATTTCGGAGCAGAAACTCCCGTGGACGCTCTTCACTCTACCTCTAATGATAACCACTCTGGAGAACTCTTCCGCCTCCTCCATGCCCGTGAGGTCCAGGGAAGAAACATTCCTCAGAGTTGTCGGGATCTCATCGCTCAGACCCCCTCTCGAGATCTAAAAGCTTGTAAACTCGAGTAAGTCCGACTCGATCACTTGCTTTCCTAAAACTGTTTAGTCCGACATAAATAGCTAAATTTTCAGCGTAAAGACCCCGATAATCTTTTTGACTGCACTCAAAAAGGATCAAAAATGCACTCTCTTACGCCTAAAAAATCTGAGCTCACCATCACCCTCAACACTGAGGACCTGACGCCGGAGCAGATTCGTATTTTAAGGGCGATGAGTGCGCTGATGACTAATGTTCTCTCTTCTGACGAAGAAGGTGAATACTTCGAGGCCAGTGCTCAGCTTATGAAGAAGGCCGCTGATCTCATCCGCAAATCCCATTTTGCTAAAGACAATAAGCAGATGCCTTATGGTGAGCAGGCCGTGGAATACGCAGTGGATTTTCTAAATGAGGCCCTTAACGGGTCTGAATTCATCGATAACTAGTGCTTCACTAGCCCCATCACAAACGGCACAACCTCGATGGCGATCAGGACGATGATCACGATCTCCATGAACTGGTTTCTTCCTTCATTCACTTCTGAGTGAAGGAGCTTTGAAACCTCCGCGAGGTTACCGAGCTTCTCGTTAATACTTCTTTGCCAGTCCTCAAAACGGAATCGTCGTGAGGTTGCACGGAAGATATTGGCGAGATAGAAATCCCCCACGGTCTTAAAGGAATTTTCCACATTCTCCACGATCTCGGAGATCTCCAGATAGAACTGCCCCGCCTCTTCAGCAAGCCGGGAGTACTTATTGGAAAGAAGACCCCTGTTTCGTCCCACGACAGCGTTGTAGAGAGTGTTGAGGCGCTGATCCAGGAGATCATCGTAGTAGCGCATCTCCAGAAGCTGGGAGAGGGCAAATTCGATAATAAGAGGCACGTCAAATGAGCCGGAAGGCTCGACCACCAGGGCCGAATTCCAGTCCACCACCACGAGGTCATCCTTTGAGTACTGGTGGATATTTTCCAGCGTGGACTTCTTCATGGTTTCAGAAAGAAAGTTCTCACTCTCCGCGAGAATCAGGGCCGAGACATCCACCTTATCCACGATGGAAGTGATGGGAACAATCGGAGTCTCAAACTCCTGAATAAAATAGGTGATGTAATCTTCGTTGGTCTTCCAGTCACTTAAGATCGGAATCGCTGACCTGATCTCATTCTGGAAGTCCTTGGCCTTCGAACGAAGGATCTGATCGATCTGCGTGTCTTTTTCCAGGGTCTTTGCGAAGGCCACAAGTTCCGTCCAGGTGGTCCCCGGAATAATCGGAAGATGAATGCAAAGAGAGAGAGTCCCGAAGTGCCAGACCTTAGCGATGACCTCAGCCTCGGAGCTACTCCCATCCAGGGTGAGCTCAATATTTTTTAACTGGATTGAGACCGGAGTGGATGAGATCACAAGCGAGGTGTTGTGCTTTCGATCGAGCTTAAAGCGCTCCTTAAAGGCCTTATTCTCAAAGAGGGCTTCTACCGTATCAAGGTCGATCTCTGAACCGATGTCATAGACCCGGTAAAGAAGAACCTTTCCTCGCTGAATCTTCACACTCATGGCTTATCTGCTTCTGGATTTTCGTGCCACTTTTTTGGCCGCAATCTTTCTCTCAATAGGTGTCCGTGGTCCGCGCTTCGGAGCTTCTTCGGTTTTTCTTACCGGGCGGGCCGTCATGCGGGACTTCGGTGCAGGCGTCCGGGAATTCATCGAGCGCTTGGCAGTTTCCTGGGCATGCTCATCGGCTTCTCTTGTGAGGGCTTCTTCGGCCGCAAGCTTTTTAGCATCCTTAATGGAATTCACTGTTTCGTAATAGCTCTCTTTTCTAAAGCCGTGGAACTTTTTATCGTCCGCGGCCCGGGCCGTCTTAGAAACCATCTTGGACATCTTCTTTGGATCAAGAGTCTTCTTCGCGGATAAAAAGGTCTTATTGATAACTCTCTCACCGTGGTCATTGAGACCCATGGCCTTCAGAAGTTCTTTTCTGGTGGTGAAGACATACTTCCCAGGAGTCATGGATTGAATGTTTAGTCCACCGATGGCCACCCGCTTAAGCTTATCCACCGTGAGGTCCACGGCTTCACAGATCTTACGGATTTCCCGGTTTTTCCCTTCGTTCAAGCGGAATTCAAGCCAGGTCTTATTTGGAAGCTGCTCGATAACTCGAACAGATTTTGGCTTCATGATCCCGTCTTCCGTCATGACACCCTTGCGGATTTTTGCAAGAAGTCCTTCAGAGACGTGACCAAAGACTTTAACTTCGTAAACTTTTTCCACTTCATACTTCGGGTGCATGATCATATTGGCGAGATCCCCGTCGTTAGTGAGGATGAGAAGACCTTCGGAGAGGTAATCGAGTCGCCCTACCGGAAAGATCCGCTGTTTTACACCATAGATGAGGTCAAGCACTGTCGGGCGTCCTTCTGGATCAGACAATGTGGTCATGTAAGCGCGGGGCTTATTCATCACGATATAGATCTTATCCACAGAAGCGAGTTCAATCGTGACCCCTTCCACCTGGATGGTATCTTTTTCTGGATTAACTTTGGTTCCGAGTTCAGTGACGGTTTTTCCATTCACAGTGACCTTACCATCGAGGATAAGACCTTCGGCCTTTCTTCGGGAAGTGACACCACAATCGGCAATGACTTTCTGTAAACGGATAGAGAGATTCTGATCAGACATGTTGAACTCCAATCTGCCTCACGGCAGTTTATGTGTTTTGGGTGCCTATACTTACACCCAAAAAAAAAGCTCGGTCAAGTGACCGAGCTAGTTGGTTGTAATTACTCGCTATCGAGTTCGGTGATCGTGGGAGCGGACTCGTTTAAGAAGTCGAGGTCCATCCCGAACTCCTTGCCCTTCATAACCGCGAGATCAATGGTGAGGTCAAGGTCCTTGATCTCCTGATCCATCTCAAAGTTCATCTCCCCTTCCTCGAGCTTTTCTCCAGTGAGTTGCTCGAAAGCAAAGTCCAGGGCCTTCTCAAGCTCCAGGGCCTCGTTCTGAAGATTCTCTTCTTCCCAGGCAGCGATCTCTTTTTTGCGCTCAAGCTCGAACTCTTCATCAATTTCCGGAGCGTTGAAGATGGTCTCTTCATCAGCGATGTCGACGACCTTCGCCTCCACCACGTTCATGAGAGTCTCAGAGCCCAGGGCTTCCATCATCTGCTTTAAAGAAGCATCTTTATTCACGAACTCTTCCAGGATATCGAAAGCGGACTTTCTGACTGTTCCTTCTCCATCGATCTTGCGCTTTTCCTCAGACTTTAAATTCATGAGGAAGCTTGTTTCCGGAGAGATCTGGTTGATGTCATGGGAGAGCTTCTCGAGCTCATCCATTTCATCGGCGGAGAACTTCGAGACATCTGACTTAAAGACCACAGACTTAATATCCGCAATGTTTCCGACAGTATTCTTGGTGGCCATCTCTTCGAGTTCATACTCTGGTGGGAGGGACTCAATGTTTGGAAGGTTAAAGACTTCGAGGAATTCTTCAGTCGTTCCAAAAAGAGACGGACGACCGAGTTCTTCGGAGCGACCTGTGATCTTCACAAGACGCTTATCCATGAGAGCGCGGATGATGTGGGAAGAATCCACACCGCGGATTTTTTCAACTTCAGTTTTTGAAACCGGCTGCTTATAGGCGATGATTGCGAGGACTTCAAGGGCCGTCGGAGTGAGAACCAGGGAATTAACCTTAAAGAGGTTCTGGACGAATTTCGAATAGGTCGCCTTGGTACGGAACTGGTACCCTTCGGCCACTTCCACCAGACGGATGCCGTGGAATTTTTCTTCATATCCCGCCTGAAGTTTTGAGAGAGAGTCGTGGATTACACGGAGGGGAAGCTCCGGATCGATCTGGGCCTTGATCTTCTGAATAGAGATCGGCTTATCAGACATGAAGATAATGGTTTCAATCGCACCACAGAGAGTGTCCGGATTCAGACCTGTGCGGGCCTGCCAGAGCATATCTTCTTGTTCTTTTTCATCGAAGTGATTGAGTTCAAGGGCAAACTCGTCCCCTGCTGTTTCCGTTTCAATTTCTACCGGTGCCATCTCCTGGCTTAAGTCCCATGTGTAATTGATTTCTGTGCCTTCCATGTGTGTCCCTTATTGAAGCGTCTCTGTTGGAGCAATGGTTTCTTTAGCGACAAGATTCGGTGTCTCGTCCTTTTCTTCTTCCGGCTCAAATCCATCGGCAGTGGTTGGGTCAAAGGACTCTAAGCTCTCCTTCACCTCGATGTAAATTGAACCCTGATCTTCATTCTGGAAAATCTGTAACTTTTTCAGACGCGCAAGCTCCAGGAGAGAGATAAAGGTAATCACTTTATCAATAATTCCTGTTTCATTCGGATCCAGGAGATGATCAAACTGAGTTGTCTCTCCCTCTTTGAGCATTTCCTTAAGCTTCACGAGCTTCTCTTTAATCGAGAGTCGGTCACGCTTAACGACGGCGTATTTTTTCTTTTCACGACGGATAAGATCCATCATGGTTTCTGTGAGTTGATTGAGTTCAATTGGAGTCAGGATCGAGTTCTCGATCGCCTTGCGGTCAACCTTGTGCTTAACGAAAATCTCATGGCCTTTTTTCGGGAGCTCCCAAAGACGGCTTCCGAGACGCTGGAAGCGCTCAAGCTCTTCAAGACGCTTAATGAGCTCACCCTTGGTCTGGATCTCAAGACCCATTTCTCCGGCAGTGATCTTAATCGTATTATCCTGGGACTCATCGGCCACAGTCTGGGACTTCAGGTGAAGTAGAGTGGCGGCCATGTAGAGGTATTCCCCGGCCACATCAAAATTTAAGTCCTGCATCTTCTGGAGATAATCCAGGTACTGATGAGTGATGGTATTGAGTTCGAGCTCCTGGATACGCATCTCCTGCTTTTGCACGAGATGTAAAAGGAGGGCCAGTGGTCCGTCGAAGCGATCGACTTTTACCAGGATTTCTGAATCATTCATCCGAGTCCTCCAAAGAGCGAGAGAAAGCTGAACATGAAAAAATTGGCAAGCCAGTTCGCTGGCTGCAAGAGGTATCCGAAGATATGAACACCCATGTAGCTTAGGGCAAATAAAACGATAAAGAAGAGCGGTGTGAACCGCGCAAGTTCTTCATAGCGCCGGAGTGTATGACCCGATAAAAAAGTGGAAACCATCTTCGATCCATCCAGCGGTGGAAGAGGGATTAAATTAAAAACAGCGAGGAAGAAATTGATAAAGATCGAATAACGGAGCATCCGTAAAGAGATCGCATAGAACTCCCAATCCGGAGAAACCTGAGTCGCGATAAGGGCGAGGACCATCGCTGAAATGATTCCCAGGATGACGTTTGAAAGCGGGCCTGCGAAGCTGACCCAGAAAAGTCCTTTGCGGTATTCTTTAAAGTTTCGTGTCTCGATGGGAACCGGTCTTGCCCAACCAATAACAGCAAAATTAAAAAAAATTGCGAAGATGGGTAAAAACAAAGTCCCAACAGGATCGTAGTGAACCATAGGATTGAGGGTGAGACGACCCTGATTTTTAGCGGTCGGGTCCCCGAAACGATTGGCCATCCAGGCGTGGGCAGCCTCGTGGACCACAATGGCCATGAGAAACCCAGGCAACGACTGGGCGATGGTGATGAGAATTCCGTGCAGGTCATTCATATATGGAATAAGTCATATCAAATCGGGGCAT
This sequence comes from uncultured Bacteriovorax sp., assembly GCA_964585845.1. Classification (GTDB taxonomy): domain Bacteria; phylum Bdellovibrionota; class Bacteriovoracia; order Bacteriovoracales; family Bacteriovoracaceae; genus Peredibacter. The sequence continues at coordinate 229 of CAZPFM010000010.1, read as the reverse complement.
ATGACGCAATTTATAAGTTGATCAATAAAGTCAGTTGCGCAAAGCAAAGCTCTTAGAATTTCAGTCAAGATTTTGGACAAAATCTTACTCCTCTCCCATAATAAATCATGGCCAACAAAACAAAAAAAGCTCAGGTGGTTCTGGCGGCGTTAGACGCAAAGAATCAAAGCTTTTCCTTTCTTCTTTTGAAGCTCATCGATGAGCGCAAGGGTCATTGGCAGAATGTCAC
>CAZPFM010000009.1:0-15636 GCA_964585845.1 uncultured Bacteriovorax sp. | reverse complement strand
TGTAGCCGGAAGCCTCTTCAGTGATCGCTTCAGAAACCTGAGGATTAATGATTTGTTTTTGCGCCTTATATTCCTGGGGTTCACCCATAAAGCTAATCTCGTCCAGGGCCTCGATTAGCTTTTTCTGATTCGGGTAGAGATTAAACCACCGAAGAGAGAGGGTCTCTGAGGAGTGAGCGTCCCGGACCACCACAAATCCATTATAGAGAAGGATATTGCCCTTTCCCCGTCTGCCGAAGGCCGGTCGAATTTCCGTGTGAATGATTCTTCCGCGACCTTTAAAAGGCGCACCTAGATGGGCATCCCGGAATGGTCTTTCTTGCGGAGTCGGATAAATCCGAAGGGGGAGAAGCCAGAGTAAATCATGGAGAGTGCGGAGTCCTCCCGCTTCAAGCTTCTCAATTGTAGGAGAAGGCTTTTTAGAGCGGGAGAGATCCTGAAGGGGAGAAGACCAGCTGAGTCTAGGCGTAGGTGACTTCTTCGACCTCATAGATCAGATCTCCCTTAGGTGCCTTCACTACAACCTCATCCCCTGTTTCTTTTCCGATGAGAGCACGGCCGAGGGGAGAGTTGAAAGAGATCTTATTTTTATCACTCATAGCTTCGTCTTCGCCCACGATCTGATAGGTGAGAGTGATATCTTTTTGTTGATCGTTTAAGACGACAGTGGCACCAAAGACAATTTTATCACCTTTGAGGGAAGCCACATCGATAACCCGCGCGCGGGCGAGTTTACTTTGAACCTCGAGGATTCTGCCTTCGATGATGGACTGGCGCTCTTTAGCGGCAGCGTATTCAGCATTTTCTTTTAAGTCACCGAGTTCCCGGGCTTCGGCAATGGCCTGCTTGATCTGTTCACGTTCAACTTTAACGAGGTTGCTTAATTCGTCTTCAAGCATTTTCTTGCCCAGCTTGGTCATGGGACATTCAGTACTCATAGAAATTCCTTCTTATTTTTTAAAAAGTGCTGCGGCCTTGGCGAGTTGATCTTGTCGTTCTTTTTCAGGATCCGAATTTCCGCCACCGATTTTATAGTAATCGCAGAAATTTGCTTTTTCTTTATCCACGATCCGGTCTGCATTAGGTTCTCGGCATTCATTGTAAGCTTTAGGATCATAGAATGAGCACATCTTGCAGACACGAATCGATGCCATACAGTTGGGACAAGAATCTCCCCGGCCCACCATGATCTTATATGTCTCGGAAAGTTCCTTTCCGCACTTATAGCATTTGATGGCCAATTAAAACTCCTGACCCATTCCGACCCCGAAGCCCATGCCCTTATCCGTTTTAGTGGGGGCAAAGAAGATCCGCGGTGTGTTTCGCTTATTATACTCGTCTATTGAGCGGGAGAGAATAGATTCATTGTTGTATTGGTTAGTCTTGGAGATGAGGTAGTTCATTCCAATGAGTCCGAGACCGCCAAAGAGCAGGAAATTGCGACCCGTCACACCTTGATCCTTATTCCCACCGGTGCTGAGAAAACTCCCAATGATCATGGCCGTCCCCAATGTACTCATCGCGGCACTTTGCCAGGAGGGTCGATTATTTTCCTGGTATTCGTTCAGAAGTTCCCGGGCCTTGGCATCTTTTTCGAGATAGAACCTCAGTCCTTCGCCACGGTTATTCCCGCTGGCATCCACCAGCACTTCCTGGTAATTGATCGTGGCCACTCGGCTGCAGGTCTCCGCTGCAAAGGATGACGGAAGTGCGAGAGCAATAATGAGTAAAACGGTCAACTTCATCATGGGTAGATTTTGCTAAGTCAGTGAATCTTGGACTAGGGCCCATTCTATCTTACCATAGGATAAAAAGCGAATATCAATTATGGATATCATCAGGACCGGCATCGGGATCACTAAGACCATCAAGAACGTTTCACGCCTGCGTGAGATCTTGACGGTTTTAGCACGTCACGGTTTCTCGGAACTCATCGTCAAATCAGGTCTCGATAAACTTATCCCGGGTTTTGTTCTCCCGGCACGGGTGAGTGAACTCAAAAGAGAAGACCTCTCCTCAGAGGAGTGGTGGGGAATTTTTGGAAAACAGCTCCGGCTCTCTTTCGAAGAACTTGGACCGAGCTTCATTAAGGTGGGCCAGCTCCTCTCCACCCGGGAAGATATCTTCGATCCAGCGCTCATCCGGGAACTCAAGCTTCTTCAGAATAAGGTTAAGGGCATCTCTTTTGAGCAGGCCTGTGAGGTTATCGAATTAAATCTTGAAAAAAAGATTTCAGAAGTTTTCTCAGAGATCGAAGAAGAGGCGATTGGTACCGCTTCCATTGGGGTTGTTTACCGGGCCAAATTGAAAGATGGTCAAAGGGTGGTGGTCAAGGTTCGCCGACCTGGGATCACGAAGCTCATCATGACGGACTTCGAGATCCTTCTTTACATCGTTCAGAAGCTCGAAAAGGTTTCCGGTGATCTGAAATACCTCGGACTCTCGCGTGTCATATCAGACTTCTTTAAAAGCACTCAGAACGAATTGAATTTTATGGTGGAAGCTCAGAATTGTGAGCGGCTAAAAAATAATCTTCAAAAGATCGATACTGAGGGAAATCTCGTTGTTCCTAAAGTCTACCGGGAATTCACCACTCCTGAAGTTCTCGTCCTTGAGTACCTGGATGGCAAGCCTTTTAATGAGTTCTCTTCTCAGGAAGAGCTTGGCGCCGAAGTAAGTGCGAGGCTTGAAAAGAGCATCGCGCTTTTTGTGCACACATTATTGGCCGACGGCTTCTTCCACGCTGATCTTCATGGAGGAAACTTTTTTGTCCTAAAAGATAATAAAATTGGGATTATCGATTTTGGTCTCATGGGGAATCTCTCAAAGAAGAACCGGGCAAACCTGATTTGTATTCTCTACGCCGTCCTGACCTATAATTTTGAAAATCTCGTTTATGAGTTTCTTGAAGTGGCCGAATACGATGATGTCCCTGATCACGAAGAGCTCATCCGGGACATCAAAGATTCCCTTTCGCCTTATATCGGGCTCTCTGTGCAAGAGACGAACATGTCTGAGCTTGTGCGAAGTCTCATCACGACTTTAAGTAAGCATGAGCTCTACTTACCCAGGGAATGGTTTGTGATCTTCCGCGCTCTCATCACGCTTGATGGCGTGGGGAAGAGCATCGGGATGGACATCAATATCTTTAAAATTCTTGAAAAGGATCTCCCCCATTTAGTCTCTGAACTCCTTTCAAAGAAGAATGCCCAAGAAGAACTCATCTGGGCCGCTAAGGATATCCTGGGGTCTATCCGCATTCTTCCCAAACATTTAAAGTGGTATCTCAAAGAGGTTTCCCGCCATAATTATTCCCAGGAACACCGGATCCGGGGTCTGGAGGATATGTCTCGCAATATCTCCCGCTCCTTTTATATTCTGGCACTGGCGATGATGGCGTCGGTGTTTGTCCTTTCTGGCGCCCTCTTGGTAAGAAGACTCGACATCCTTTCATTTTATGATGTGCCGATCATTTCCTGGATTTTCTGGGGGGGAGCCGTGTATCTGATGGTGAGGATTGCTCTGCTTAGGAAATACTAAGCTTTACTCGACATTGATAAAAATATTCTCTCCGCTTTTGCGAATTCTGAGAGTGAGTGGTGAGTTATCATCGCTTGTGATGAAGATCTTAAAATCATTGACCTCGGAATAAAGGATTCTCTCATAGATGGATGATTCTAAAAGAATTCCATTGGGATCCTTCCGGATAAATTTGTATGTGGTCGGCTTAACGTGGACTCTGAAGTCTGGAGTGACTGAAGCGATGCTTCGACCCTGATGCTTGGTTGCGCCAAAGAGTGATTCGTAAATAACAATTTTATTTCCCTCTTTCTTGGCAAACACAGTAAGTTCTTGCCCATTCTTACCAGTTACTGTTAGTTCAACAATCTCCTGTTCCGATTCAGAAACCATGCGAACGACGTCGGCATTCTTAGCGAGAAGCTGAACGTTTTCGCCATACCTTCTAATGTCTTCTCCCCGCAGATTCAAGTTTCGGAAATCAACGATAGGGAGAAACTGCATGTCTTCAGAACTCTTGTACATCTCCAGAAGGGCCCTATTCCCGAAATCCAGTTGTGAGAACTCCTCACGGGTTCTCACTGGAGGTCGGCTTGGTACGGCCCCTCCGCTAGTTGATGGAGGAGCTTGAACACGGGGGGCCCCAGATGACTGGACGGTGGGAGAGGAAAATGCTGGAGCAGTGTTCGATCTTCGTGGGAGAGCCGCTTCGGCACGAGATTCCTGCACCGACGATTCTGAGGCCGGCGACCTGCCTGAATCGGAGTTTTGGCTATCAGTTTCTAGAGGACGAAGAATAGGATTGGTTCTACCGGCGGGGGAATAAATATTTCCGCTTTGATCAAGAGATCTAAGATCACGGAGTCCGGAAGTATCACCCGCTTCGGAATTCGAGCTCGATGAAGTCCGCGAGGGGCGAGCACCCGTTCTCTCTGGACCTGAGTTTGCAAATGGATCAGAGCTTTGACTTAAGCTCGAAGACGGTACTGTGGGTTGGGTAATCGTACCGGCCGCAGGAGAGGATCGCTCGGATGAGGCTGGTGATGAACCAGCTGATCCAGATCTGGATAAAGGAGGAAGGAGATTCCCCGCTGCTCCCACACGAGGATAGAGGCCACCGAAGCGTTCTCTAAGCTGTGAAGGTGTTTCGTTCAGCCTGTTGGCTGCTTCGAGAGCTCCAGAACTGATATCGACAAAATTTTGGTCTTGGATAAGTCCTGCCAGAGATGCTCTGTTTGAAAGAATTTCCTCACCATCTCCGTCAGTGTATTCAAGAAGGTATCTTCTGACCAGAGCTCGTCGATCACTACACTCCGGCAGTGGCGTGGTCGATGCACAGTATTTTTCCTGGTAGCCAAAGAAACTTAACTCTTCACCAGCAGCATTCTTGAAAACCTGCAGACAGATCTGGTCGTTAAACTCTCTGAAAGTCAGGTTCTCAGAGAGATCAAGGTTGAGTTCAGAGCGGTCTTGCTGTTGAATGCTGCTTAAAAAATCGGCGCCATTTAATTTTTCATTCTTTTTTATTCTTTGTTCGATCCTTCGCAGTCGTGAGCAGTGTTCCTGGAAATCGGTATAACAACTGATGTCGGCCGAAGGGCCAGAGCATCTTGTGACAAGGTCTCCGTTAGTTCTCTGAAGGGAATAAAAGTATTCGTCAATATTATCCGGACCCGCGCCGAGGGGAGAATTCATAAGGCTTCTAATTTGCTCTTCTAGATCGAGAAGCTGAGCTGAGTTGGTCATATCATCGAGAGTGTTATCAGCTCGAAAAAGGCTTGCGAGTTGAGTGCTAAAAGCAGCGTGACGACCATCTCTAATGGCTTCATCCCGGCAGGCGTTGGACGAGAGACAATTTGAACTGGCCGGGGGAGCAAGGAGTCTCAGAGCACTATAAGCAAGTTGCTGCCTCTGGAGAACCTGATCTGGAGTAATGGATCCACTCGCTTGCGCCATAAAGATGTACCGGATCTGGGGATTTCTTTGAAGAAAATTAATCTTCTCAGAAATACTATTTTTCTCTTCGGGGTCAGATACGGAGTCATATCTACGAGTTAATTCCCTCATGTCCCACTCGCTGCGATTAAACTCTGTTGCTTCGAGCTGTCTGTAAAAATTAGAACTCTGTGGAATAATCCGGATGGCGTTATATTCATTAAACGTCACACACTGCTGAGCTGAGCTTGCTTCAGGAATATCATTCAGTTTGGTCACGTTGGAGTCAATTGATCCAAGCTCCTTAGTACTTGGGTCGACCTCTTTTCTTAATTCAAGGGTGATATGCTTTCCACCTGATCCCGTATTAGCAATCATCATTCTGTCAGATTCTTCCTGCGTTTTAGCGAACTGGGCACCATTGATGGCCAGGGAGGTCATAAAGTCATTTTCGAGTTCGAGAGCTTCTAAACTTCTATTTTTGCGCAGGATTTCTTGATTAGGCGATAAACTCGTCTGGGCAGCTTGAAGAAGAGGATTGGAACCTATGCAGTCACAAACCCTCAGATCCTTTTGCAGGAGCTGAGCTGGACTTGTTGGTGGCACCCTTCCAGAAATACAATCCGGGAAAATAGAGAGAAAGGTTTCAGAGCAGGAAAGGGCGCTGGGATCGGGACTCGTTTCCGCATATCCCACTTGGAGTGAAAAAATAATGAGGAAAGAATAGGTGAGCGTTAAACTTAGTTTCATCAAAGTTAGCACCTGCCTTTCTAAGGCAGGTGCTGAAGGTCCTTATTGTTGAGAGCTGGATGCGGCCCGGCTCTCACTATTCGGAGCTGAGTTTGGCCCTGGCTTAAATGAAGAGATGAGAATTCTACATTCTGCAAGGTCTTCCTTAAACTTCTTTGCCTTATCATTATTTGGTATAGGATGACTTGCAACCGGGGTTTCCGCCAGTTTTCTCTTGATTTCGTCTTTAAGGTCTACGTCCGTTTTGTCTTTATTGCTTGAGTCACTAGCAAATTCTCTGAGCTTTGCTCCAATCGCCTGGTCGATACTGGTAGCTTCATTCTGAGAATAGAGAGTTTCAATTTCGGAGATCTTGTTCGGCTGATTACGACTTGTTTCATCGTTGAGCTCGTTAATCTTCTGCTGCTTACTGATGAGCGCCTCGCAAAAATTCCGATTGTAGCTTTGACACTTGTTCTGATGTTTTGTACCGCCACCGCCGCACTTAACGACCTTTTTAACAATCTTTTCATCCCGGGCGTTCTTCTCTACCTCGACGTATTTTTGCTTTTTCTCAATGATGTCTCCAACCTTTTTCACGTCAACATGATAGGTTTCAAGTTTTGGTCCTTCCTCAAGGGAGGATGAAAGATTCAGGCTTTCATCATTACTATTTTTTTTGATGAAGATGATTTTCTTCTTTTCAGCTTCGGTGAATTCCTTCTTATTATGAGTTGAATCGGCTGCAGTAAGTTTGACCTTATCTGGGTTTTGCTCTTTTACAAAGCGCACTCCTTGTTCAGAGTCTTGAGATAAAGCTCCTTCACCAAGGGCAAAAACCTGTGAACTAACGAGGCCTAATAAAACAGCGAGCGAGACGTACTTCATAAATTCTCCTTATAGAATAACCTGCGTACCTATCGGCGTGGTCTGGGAGAATCATAACTGAAGAATTCGAGCAGCTATAATGTGACAAGATTTTGAGGAATTAGACGTTGAGGGATGCCCACAATTCTGGGCAGGTTTGATTAAATGCTATCTAAACCTCTAATGAAAATAGACTTTAGAGAGTTAAGCTCTTCGAACCGTCCTGGCCCGAATATACCTCTTAGGAACTCTTCGAGACCCAGTTCTTGGCCTTGACCCTCAAAGTTAAACTCAACCTTTTGGTGGACCTGATGGATCTGCGTCACTTCAATCCGTTGTTGAGTATAGATTTTGATAAGCTCTGAAAACATCTTGCGATCAGCCGGAAGGAGCATAAATTGGTATTGTAGGGAATCTTCTGAACTGATCTCTGAAGCTCCCCAGACCTTGGCCACTTTTCGAGCTTTCTTTCTAAGGGTGGGTATTGAACTCAAGCTTCCAAATTCATGGGCCACCCCCTGCAGGTCCTGACCCTTTCCAACAAAGAAATACCCTTCAATAGACCCACCACTCTTCTCTAAGTAAAGGTCTGTAGCTGCAATGGACTCCACATCATTCCAGTCTTCTTCGTTTCTCTCCAGCCCCGGTTCAGAGAGTAGCGAAAGCTGATAGAGTTTCTGGATCTGCTTCTTCTCCTCGGCATTGAGAGATTTATATTTTGTTTTTTTAAAGTTCGTTTGCGCGCTCGGGGTGCAGCTTGCTTCATACTGTTCTCCGCAGAGATGAAATCCGTATCTATTGTAAAGATTCTGATTACTCCAGAGAATGAAAGCACTCACTTCATCTCGGAGTTCACTGATAACGTGATTCATGAGCACGGAGAGATATCCTTTGGATCGCTCTGCTTCTGCGACGGCAATCCCCCCCAACATACAAAGCGGAAAGTGCTGATGATGCAGCTTTAATTTTGCGACTCTCGCTCCTAGATGGGCCATGACATATTCATTTTCATCGATAAGGATGTAATTATGGGAGTGGTTCCGGGAGGCCATAAGTGGAGCAAAATCGGAATCGAAGCGAAAAGGCTCCTGATAGCCAAAGGATTTTTCAATCAAGGCAAGAGTTTGACCCAGAAGATGAGGCTTTTCACTTAAGGAAAATATCGCGGGGAAATTTTTGCCCATAGGGAAAGTCCTTTGATTTCAGTATTTTAACCCCTTTTCTGGAATAATGTCGAATTTTTTTACAAAGACTCTCAAGACTTTTTGAATAGTGTCGAAAAGTTTTGCATGAAGGCCATCAAGGCACTTCATCACTCCCTCAAGGAATGAGACGAGTGAAACCCGATCAAGGAGGATTTATGGGTTTGCGAATTAACACCAACGTTGCCTCGCTCAATGCGCAGAGAAACTTGGGAGTCACACGAAATGCTCAGCAGAAAGTGCTCGAGCAATTGTCTTCAGGTAGCCGTATTAACCGTGCCGGCGACGATGCTGCTGGACTAGCGATCTCTGAGAACTTAAAGGCTCAGATCCGCGGTCTCGGTCAGGCAGAAAGAAACGCTCAGGACGGTATCTCACTCGTGCAGATCGCTGAAGGTGCTCTTGCCGAAGTCTCAAACATTATGATCCGACTCAGAGAGCTTGGCGTACAAGCCGCTTCTGATACCATCGGGCCAACAGAAAGAAAGTTCCTTAACGTTGAATTCGAACAGCTCATGTCTGAGGTAGATCGAATCGCGAACTCTACTGAGTTCAACCGCGTTCCTCTCCTTAATGGTACAGGATCGGTCTTCGACATCCAGATCGGAACTCGAAATGACCCTTTATCAGATCGACTGACTTTCGATGCTTCATCAGCAGACGTGAACGTGGCAGCTCTTGGACTTAACCTGGCATCCGTGTCAGATAAGATCTCGGCGCAGAACTCGCTCGCGGCGATCGATCAAGCGATCCAGAACGTTTCAGGGATCCGCGCTGACTTCGGTGCGCTCCAGAACCGTCTCCAGTCGACGATCAACAACATCCAGATCAGTAACGAAAACTTGTCAGCTGCCAACTCGCGTATCCGAGACACTGACGTAGCCGCCGCGACATCTGAGATGACTCGTACGAATATCTTGATGCAAGCAGGTACTTCAGTACTGGCTCAGGCGAACCAGTCTACGACGAACGCCCTTAGCCTTATTAATGCCGCTGCCCAGGGGTAATAACCCCTGAGGCGAAGGCCTTAAAACTGACGTAACAAAACCTGCAAACAACTTGTAGTGGGTGTAACTAAGCAAGAAGTGAATAGGTTTGTCTTTACAACTATTAACAACTCAAGTGGACAGTAGGTCCGCAAAAGAACATGGAGGTTCGATTATGCTTACAGGAGACTAAACTATGGGATTACGAATTAATACAAACGTTGCGAGCCTTAGTGCCCAACGTGCTTTAGGGATTACGAAGAATAACTTGGACGGCAACCTTAGGAAGCTTTCCAGTGGTGAAAGGATAACTCGTGCAGGTGACGACGCAGCAGGATTGGCCATCAGTGAAAAGCTCAAAGCCAACATCCGCGGACTCCGCCAAGCGAAGAGGAACTCAGATGACGGCATTTCACTCATTCAGACTGCAGAAGGCGCCATCAACGAGATATCTAACATCATTATTCGACTCAGGGAGCTCTCTATCCAGGCAGCTTCTGACACTGTGGGGGACACAGAGAGAGGTTTCTCGAACATTGAATTCAGCAATTTGCTCGAAGAGATCCAGCGGATCTCAGAAGGCACAGAGTTCAACGGAAGAAAACTTCTCGATGGAACCGGCGGACTTGTCGAGATTCAAGTCGGGATCAAAAATGATCCACTCAACGACCGAATCAAATACGACTCGTCTACCACTGACACGACACTTGCGACGATCGGTCTTCTCGGAGAACAGATCTCGACCAAGGAAGGTGCTCAGCTCTCGCTTCAGAAACTGGATGATGCGCTCGTGCGAATTAACGGAACTCGCGCGAACCTCGGTGCCTTACAGAATCGACTCCAATCGGCTGGCAACTCGATTGCCATCATGGATGAGAACTTAAGCGCAGCGAACTCCCGGATTCGTGATGTGGATGTGGCGGCTGAAACGGCTGATATGGCGAAGAATAACATTCTCGCCCAGGCAGGTGTCTCAGTGCTCTCCCAAGCGAACCAAACTCCGAACTTCGCCTTGAAGCTTCTGGCCTAAATACACCCACTACGACCTCGCTCCGAATGGAGCGAGGTTTTTCTTTTTTCGCCTGAGCGAATCGCTCGCCTTCCTTTGCCTCTAGAGCCCTGACCCATCCCGTGCTAGAATTTTCTCAATGAAAAAAACCATCCTTCTCTTTGGTGCCTCTTCTTTTGTGGGCTCAAATATCCTTGCGGCTTTAAAGGATGAGTTTCGCATCGTAGGAACCTATCACAAAACACCAGTCAGTATTCCCGGCATTACTTGTCTTCCCTGTGATGTTCTCAAAAAAGATTATGTTAATAATCTGGTGGCCCTCACGAAACCAGACTTCACGATCTATGCTGTTGGCATGAGTTCCCTTCGACAATGTCATAAAGAACCTAAACTTGCCGATGCACTCAATTCCACTGGGGCCAGTTATGTCTGTAAAGCCTCAGAGAGAGTGGGGGCCAAGTTCATCTATCTTTCGTCTTCCTACGTCCTGAGCGGCGAAGATAACCTGGCCAAAGAATCTGATATGCCCATGCCTTTTACTACCTATGGCAATACCGTTTCTTCAGGAGAGTTTTACGTTCAGCGCTCGAGCATTAACTACCTTGTCCTTCGTTCCTGTCCTCTCTATGGTCGTTCCTATCATCACCGTCGTCCCAATATTTTTGAATTTATCCAGGAGAAGATGAGTAAGGGGGAACCCCTTCCGGTAGATTCTTCTGTAAAAACAGGTCTTCTCGATGTCACACTTTTTGCACGGGTCTTAAAGAACTGTCTGGAAAAAAATATCACCAATCGTCTGCTTCAGGTCTCCTCAAAAGACATTGTCTCTCACTATGAGTTTGCTCAGATGTATTCAAGGATTTTCAGAAAGTCTGATTCACTTATTCAGCTTCAGGATGAACTATTACCCGTGGAAAATCCTCATCGGGGATCTGTGAAAAAACCTGTGTTCCGAATGGACATCACTAATCTTGAGGCCACACTTGGGCTCGAACTCCCCACTGTCGAGGAGTCACTTCATTTCACCCATAAGCGGCTGAATGGAAAACTAGCGGGATGAATTCTTAATAAACTCTGTGAGGTAGTACTTCACCATGGACTCCACGTCGACGATCTCGTCGTGAAAGCGCCAGGTGATCTTGTTAAAGGGACCAACGTGGGCCTTAATCTCGTGGATCGCATGCACCGATTGATTTTCACCGGAAACTCTTGGAGTGAATAGTCCGCCACTATTAGAGAGAAACCCAATACTGATCACATCTGTCGCCTTGCGGGCGACGATGAGTTTCAGGGAATTTCGAAAGAGGATAAAATCATTCACTGTGTTTGAAATGCGAAAGATCTTGATGCCACGGGAAGCTTCGCGATTACCTCGGTATTGATTGAAGAGAGAGACGTAGAACTCGAAACGATCTTTTAACTTATCGACAAACTCCAATGAAGAGTCCTCAAGAAGCTGCTGAGTATTGAGGTGATCCTGGAAACGGATAATTCCAGACTCTTCCATATTCACTTCTTCCATAGCGAGAGACTCAATCCATGAAGTGTTCTTAAAATCGTTAACGTTGATTACATCCATAATTCAATTTTTGAATTTGGCCGGAGTTACGTCAAGAAAATTCAATGATTTGCCCCTACAGGAGGCGAGAGAATGAAAAAAGGTCCGGGGGAAGGCTTATTACGGTTTCGCGCCCCTAGATAACTAGGTGGGCGCAATTAGTAATCACTTTAGGCTTCTCACATTCTGATCTAATACTAGACCAGGCAAGCTTGCACACCGTGATCAGGGACCGCTCCCGAAAATAAAATCGTAGGGGCGAAACTAATGGCTTCGCCCCGGACCCAAGATCATCATATCGCATTTTACGTGTTTGTGTGAGGGGCAAGATTATCAAAATGTTCAATAAAAAACCGATAAAAGGTTAATGTTTTCAGAGGCTTGGCAAAGTAAAGAATTTAATTAATTCATGAGTGACAAGGTGTGTTATAATCTATTCATATGTTGCCTAAGGAGTCTAAAGTTTTAAGCCATGAGAGGCGATAAGCATTAGGTACCTTTAAGGGGGAGATATGAAAGATAAGATTGTTGCCTATCTCAAAGATGAGACGGGACAGACATCGACAGAGTACATCTTGCTTGTGGCCGTGGTTGCAACCATCGTCTTCAAGTTCAAAGGTGCGATCACCAAGAAGCTCTTTGGTGAAGCCGAAGATGGAAATGGCGGTATCCTCGGAACTGTTCTCAACACCGAAAACTTCGCGGACTTTACACAGCGATAAGAGGCGATCGACTTTTTAGGACGATCGTCTCAGTTTTCCGGTATCATGTACGCATGAAGCACCTCAAGGCTTGTGGTCAGGCCACAGTCGAATATATTTTTATTCTCGCCTTTGCTATTTTCATTGCTCGCTTTGCACTCCTCGAATTTCGTGGTTTTTTCATCGACTCCATGGGAAGTGTTGGGCACGTTCTCTCTACTAATCTCATCGTCGGTGTCTGTGAAAAAGAATGCTTCTTCCAGAGCTACATCAATGGGCACAAGTGATGAATCTCTGGGTGTTCTCCTTTCTTCTGATTGAACTCATTGCCATCTCGTTCATCGACGTGCGGACAGCGAAGATCTCTAACCTCTGGCCGCTCTTAAATCTTGGCTTAGTCCCCCTCGTCTATTGGATCTTTCCTTCGTCATATCAGTGGGATTGGGGCGTTTTTTTGTTTCCTCTTGGTTTTATTGTCTTTGGCTTTATACTTTTTCTTATGGGTATTATGGGTGCTGGTGATTCTAAATTTCTTGCCACTCTTTTTCTTCTTATTCCGCTGGAAGAGCAGTGGGCGTTTGCTGAAATGCTTCTCTATGCAACGATGCTGGTGGGGGCCCTTCTTCTTTTCAGAACGATTCTGAAAAAGCGCTCCGAGGTTAAGGCCTATCTTTTAAGTCATCACTGGAAAGGCTTTTTCTCACTCATTGAAAGCCGTTTCAGCTATGCTCCTGTCATTCTCATTGCCTTTGTTCTCACGGGGGTCTTGCGGTGGTTTTAAAATCTCAGCGCGGACAAACCATGGTCGAATACATCCTCCTTCTGGTGGTGGCCGTCTCCCTTGTCCTCACCTTCTACAACTCCAAGGCTTTTCAGAGACTCTTCGGAGAGCAGGGTGAGGTGGCCCAGAATATTAAATCTGAAAGTGAGTTCTCTTATCGTCATGCTTTTGTCAGAGGAAAGCCTCCCGTGGATATTCCTATTCAGCGGGATATAACGGAGCACCCCTCTTACAAAGATCTGGCTAGCGGAGAAACTCGATTCTTCGGTCCAAAGGATCCCTACAATTGAAAACGATCAATGAACGAGGACAATCTACCATTGAGTTCATCTTCACCTTCGTCTTCGGGGTGAGCATCATCTTTCTAATCTTTAACTCGGCAATGAATCATGCCTCTGGTTATCTCGTGCATTACGCAACCTTCATGGCCTCCCGGAGCTATCTCACTGCCGACAACTACGCGGGAACTTTCGGAGGAGGGCAGCCTGAACTCTATCACTCGGTAGCCGAACAGAAAGCACAGGACGTTTTCAATCAGTACAACCTGGGCATCTTTAACATCGATCCTTCTGGTTTCCGGGTGAATCACGCTTTCTCTAATAACCCACGCTCCGAATACCTCACCGTTGGAACCTTGATGATCTTCGAGCAGAGAATCGATGTCATCGGAAGAATTGCGGGCCAGAACCGCCTTGAACTAGTCTCAGAATCTTATCTTGGAAAGGAGCCCACCCGTTTCACCTGTGCCCTCCAGACCTGTAAGGGCATGACTTCGGCGGATACCTGCCAGTCGACGATGGACATCACCCTCTACGATAACGGGTGCTGACAATGAAGCAGATGAAAAATGAAAAGGGTCAGGCCCTGATTGAATTAATTGTCTTTCTCCCACTGATGTTCATGGTCTATTCCCTGGTGGCGGGTTTTGCGAGTGCCATCAATGGATCTATCAATCAGCAGAAGATCACCCGCGCATACTTCTATTATCGCGTGCAAGGGAATTCGACTCTTCCGGCCCCCTCGCCTGGTAACCATGAGAGCTGGAGTCGATTCGGAATGTTCTTCATCGGCTGGTCCGAAAAACTTCTCCAGGGAACTCAACCAGTCATGACCTGTTACAAGATTAATCTCCCCCTCGGGCAATCCGACGATAATAGCTGTGATGAGTCCTATGAGGAAGATTCTTCCCAGTTCATCCGAGTCGGAACGGTTTATGGAGTTTGCGGGAATTCCTACGGTACTGAAAGTGGAGCTGTTCTCTGGCTTCCGAACTCTCTCTCGGGCCCTGCCAACAATTATGTTCAGGTAACTGAGCGCGATAGTTGTCTAATCTACTAGTCCGCGATTTTTTGCTCTATCCCAATAAAATTCTGTTATCATTAAGTTAGCGAAAACTCATTCAACGTTTAGGACGAACGCCAATGAACAGTAGGGCCTTTACCACCAGTTTGATCTTAGCCGCCGTGGCCGTCTTCATGATCTATTCCTACATCTCCAGCCGAGAAAGTGAAATGGTGAGTGAGTACGGAAACATGACTCCGGTTGTGGTCGCTCGTGAAGACATCAAAGAACTCGAAATCATCGATGACCGCAAGGTCCGTCTCGAAAACGTTCCTGCAAAATTTCAAATGCCTGGTCACTTCAAGCGAGTGGAAGATCTCTACAACACCATCGCTGCGGTACCGATCAAAAAGGGTGAGCAGATCACAGCTCCTCGTGTGACCTACCCGGGAGCGCAGTCAGGTCTCTCTCGACAAATTGCTATCGGAAAACGGGCACTGGCCATCAACGTGACCGAAGGTCAGTCTGTGGCAAGGCTCTTAAAGCCCGGTGACCGGGTGGATGTTCTCGCCCTGGTGGATTATGCGGCCGGGAAAAAAGAAAAACTCAAAGTGAAGACTGTCCTTCAGGATGTTCTCGTTCTCTCTACCGGTCTCTATGTCACCAATTCAGTTCCTGTAGTCAATGTCCGGGGAGGAAACGAGTCAAACACCAGGCAGATGAAACTCAACTCCTATACTAACTTCAACACAGTGACTCTCGAGCTGACACCATTTGAAGTTCAGAAGATGGTCTTCCTCACCACGGCCGG
The DNA here is from genome assembly GCA_964585845.1 of uncultured Bacteriovorax sp. Classification (GTDB taxonomy): domain Bacteria; phylum Bdellovibrionota; class Bacteriovoracia; order Bacteriovoracales; family Bacteriovoracaceae; genus Peredibacter. The sequence goes on along the minus strand of CAZPFM010000009.1, from coordinate 257 downwards.
GAATGGAATTTATCTCTCACTTCGAAATAATGACGATAAAACAATCGAGCGCATTTCCGCCACCCGTCTCTATGACGTCTTAGGTGAAGATGCTGCTGAAGCTAAGAGTTACTTCGCTGAAAAAAATGCCGGAGGAAAAGCTCCAGCCGGAGGAAGTGGTGGCCGCTAGGATAATCCTCGCCCTCGTATTCCTTCTCTGCGCATCTTTCGGGGCCCAGGCCCAGACCACGACAGCTACGCCTGCAGCTAATCAAACT